>JAGQPY010000003.1:0-3973 GCA_020426485.1 Planctomycetaceae bacterium | reverse complement strand
TCATTTCTGATCATAGCCGAATCGGAGGATGTTCGACCAAACAAATCTCACTTCGACATCGCAACTTCCGCGACAGAGACCGCAAAAGCAGGAAATCCTGTTCAGACGGTGAGGCGGAAGTGCGTTCTGCCAGATTCGCTTCGCTGGTAAACCCTTCCGCTGCTCAGGCGGAAGCATCAATCACCGTCAACATGCGAAACGAATTCCGGTCGCTGATGACCGTCGCCACGGCATACAGATCCTGATCTGAAGTGACAAAGCTTCAGAGGCTTCAACCCGGCCATTCAATTCGCATCGAGCTGGCCGCTGACCTCCCGAAGCCATTCCTGCCATCGATCTTCGATCCATTCCCTGTTCGGATGAGTGTCGAGAACAAGGTAACGATACCGACTCGAAAAGGGGTGTTCGCGATCGATTACAAACTGGTCATCCACGCACGGAGCGAAGCAGAAATAGGGCTTCGAAGGGTGCAGGCGTGCTGCCTGAGGAAACCTGAAATTCTCCGGATGCGACATCACAACAATACTGACCGGCATCCCGTGCAGTTCCCCCGACATCAAAATCCAGCGAGCTTTCTGGTGATTGCCCGCCCTGCGATCAGATCCCAGATCATTCAGAAACTCACAACCCGTCGTCGAAATCTCCAGGCCTTCGGTCTTGTCCGCATCGTTTTTATTCAGCCACTCAACGGGGCCACGCATGGCAACTCCACCGTAGTGATATTTCTGAATGATCAGAGGAACGTCCGTCAGTGCTGATTGTTTGGTTTCAAGATCGAATTTACGGCAGGTTCCGTCTGCCGGCGAAACGGTGATTCGCCAGACCTCTTCCAGAACGTCAGCGACAGGCTCCTGTTCCGCCCGATGAATCAGCCTCGCTTCAAAGCCAACCTGATCGTTCTGCGTGAATGTCGAAAGCACTCGATGATGCAGAACGCGGCCGGTTCCTCCCGCAAGATTCCAGAAATCAATTTCTCGACGATTCCAGGTGGTTTTGACCCATGCCGTAAACACACCATGCTGATGAGGATGATCGGCCGGAAATGCAGCAGTGACGACGTGCCCTCCGGGTGAACAAATGGGGTGCAGGAAACCACTGCGTTGGTAAACCATTGCAATCCCGTCCGGAACAGGTGGAGACTTCTTGTGATAGACCAGCACCGTCTTCTCATCTTCAGTCACCGTGACGACGGAATCGTCTTCAACGATTCGCAGTGCCCCGTGACTCAGATCACGACGATAACCTGGTGGAGTTCGCGCGGCTTCCATACGAGACGAATCGAAGCAGGAACCGAGTTCCGGACAAACACGAATCAGCTCCGTTGCCACAAGTTCGGCCACGGCCAGGCCTCCCGACGGATTCAGATGCGTATGATCCGGACCATCTTTGGTTGTAGGCTCCAGAGCTGCGAAGGCCGTTGGCCCCAATGCTTCACACTGCTGAATACTCAGCCGGTGCAGATCAATGAGGGGCACCATCTGCTCCTGAGCCACTGCTGTCGTAGCAGCTGCGTATTCGGCCAGTGTTGGAACGATGTGACCATCGAGTGACCATCGCCTTCGAGTTAACGACGTAACCAGAACCGGCTTGATTCCGTACTCACGAGCTTCCCGGACGAACGCCGCCAGGTGAGCACGAAAATCTGATTCTGCAGCGGATTCACGCTCCGGCCCTTTTCCGGGCTGATCGTTGTGTCCAAACTGAATCAACAGATAATCCGGTTTCGCATCGAGACACTCCTGCCACCAGCCTTCCGCTCGAAAGCTGCGAGAACTTCGACCACTCTTCGCAAGATTGATGCACTCAGCTTTGTCAGTCAGCAGTGTTCTGAATCCGTGCCCCCAACCAGCGTTGTCCGTGACTGTGGAATCACCGGCCAGCACAATTCTGACCGACTCATCCGCCAACACGGCCCCAGCGACCAGAACGCAAAACGTCGAGAAAAATGCCGTGAAAGACCGTATCATGACGACTGTCCAGAAAAATGTGTCAACTTTCTCCGACCGTTGTGTGTAACTCTTCAGCCGCCTGTCCTGCCGCAATCTTCGATGAACACAGAAAGTGGCATTCGACACTCTGAACGATTCACAGACCACGGCAGGTTAACGCACGCGGCATTTCACGACAAATCTGACAGCCCGGTCGTCCATCCTGACCGAAGCCTATCGTACCACAAAGTTCGCAGGAACAAGTAAGTGTTCCGTTTCCGTATTGACCCTGATCACCTGCGGTGGCCCCCACGTGTCGATCTTCCCGGTCGGCACAAAAAAGCGATCCAGTGAATCAACATCATCGCTTGGTCAGCGGACCTGATGAACACATAAACACGACCAGTACAACTCAACTGAACTGCTGTCCTCTGCATCATCTTATGTCTCTGCCTGAAACACGCCACAGCCTGCTGCTGCGAGTTCGTGATCCCAAAGATCAGGGAGCATGGGAGGAATTTGTTCAAATCTATCGCCCCGTCATTCTGCGAATTGCCGCCTGCAAAGGCCTCCAGTCGGCAGATGCAGAAGATCTTGCTCAAACGGTGATGCTGGCTATTTCGCGAGCCGTTGAACGGTGGACCCCTGATCCTGAGCGTGGCAGATTTCGCACGTGGCTGCACAAGGTCGCGAACAACGCCATCCTCAATGCACTGACACGTGGTGTGAATGGCCGAACAGTTAACCAGGTCAGTATTGAACAACTCCTGAACGAACCTCCGGAACGAGAAGGACCTGACACAGATCTGCTGCAGACCGAATACCGTCGCGAAATCTTTCGGCAAGCAGCCGCGGAAATTCGAAAGGAGTTCTCCAACGACACATGGAACAGTTTCTGGCAAACAGCGATTGACGGCCTCGATGTCGATGAGGCCGCAAGACAATTAAACAGGACCCGAGGCAGCGTTTACGCATCCCGAAGCCGCGTTATGAAACGCCTGCGACAGGTCATCGAAAAGTATGGAGACGATGGAATCAATTCGTAGACACCCGTCGGAAGTGTTTCGACCATGAAAGCAGTTTCCTGCAATTCTCACACCATCGACGACTTCCTGGCAGACCGTTTGTCCGCCGACCAGCAGGCCGCCTTCGAAACACACCTCAATCACTGCGATTCATGCTGCGCTGAACTCCAGAAACGAACGGCCGATGCAGTGCTGTGGCATGAAGCGCGAGCATTGCTGTCTTCTGCTGATGAGATGGAACGATTGCCTGCACAGAGTGATTGCGATCCTTCGACTCGCAGTTTGGCAGCCGAGCGCGATGGCACCGCACTGAATCTGGATTTTCTGAATCCCACCGACGACCCGCGCATGCTGGGACGTTTCGCGGGTTATGAAATCTCCGGAGTCATCGGTTGCGGCGGGATGGGGGTCGTGCTGAAGGGTTTCGATGCTTCGCTGAACCGTTATGCGGCGATCAAAGTGCTGGCACCTCATTACGCCACCAGCGGAGCTGCTCGCCAGCGTTTCGCTCGCGAAGCTCAGGCTGCGGCCGCCGTTGTGCACGATAACGTGATCGCGATTCACGGCGTCAGCGAATTCAACCATCTGCCGTATCTGATCATGCCCTACGTCAAGGGACAGTCGCTGCAGAAACGCATCGATCAGCACGGCCCCCTGTCAGTTGCCGAAATCCTGCGCATCGCCATGCAGACGGCTCGCGGACTGGCGGCGGCTCATGATCAGGGACTCGTCCATCGAGACATCAAGCCGGCCAATATTCTGCTGCCGGAAAACGTCGAACGAGTTCTCATCACAGACTTCGGCCTCGCCCGAGCTGCCGACGACGCCAGCCTGACGCGCAGCGGAGTCATCGCGGGAACTCCGCAATATATGTCTCCCGAACAGGCCAAAGGCGAAGGCATCGACCACCGCAGCGATCTGTTCAGCCTGGGCAGTGTGATGTACACGATGGCCACCGGGCATCCTCCTTTTCGAGCCGAAACGCCATACGGCATTCTGCGCCGCATCACCGACAACGCT
>JAGQPY010000039.1 GCA_020426485.1 Planctomycetaceae bacterium | reverse complement strand
TTCTTCTTCGATCAGACGGCGGCGGGACACAACGATGTTGCGTCGCGCTTCGTCGATCTTCAGAATCATGCACTCAATATCTTCCCCAATGTAATCCGCAATATCCGATGGACGACGCACGTCCACCTGGCTGGCGGGCAGGAACACATTGACGCCGTTCTTCACAACGGTCTCGCCGTCCACTTCGCGACCGATGGCCACCAGCAGACCGCCCTTGATCTTGCGAACAACAGGACCTTTGACAATATCACCTTCCTGGTGAGTCCGAATGATTTCTTCCCAGTCGCGGACTCGATCAGCCTTCCGCTTGGACAGAACAATCAGACCAATAGAATCTTCAAATTCTTCCAGCAGGACTTCGATGGTGGAACCAATCGCCGGAAGTGCTTCGCCTTCTTCCCACTCGTCTCGCTGAACGACGCCTTCGCTCTTGTAGCCAATGTCGACAACAACTTCTTCGTCGTCAATTCGAACGACAGTTCCCTTCAGAATGTCGTTGATATCGTAAGTCTGAGCTTCTTCGTGAAGGACGTCTTCCAGAGCTTCGAACGATGCTTTCAGAACGGATTCCAGTTCCGCATCATCGACATTGAATTCACGAAGGAGTTGACGATCTACCATCTTTACCTGAACCTGACAGGTGTTCTGATTACTCAGATCACCTCACTGAATAAGGGTGACACCTCGAACAGCCCTCCGCTGAACTCAACAGCGAAAAACACAGGCCGTTCGGATTTGGAAGCCGAGCATCTTATCGTGATCGAGGCACTGAGTCCAGCAGGAGATTTCGGCAGAGTCTGCCTCTTCCCACGCCGCAGGAATGAGAAAATCCCCGTTAATCTGCAGGATACGACATCCCGGAGCTGTTTCGGTCAGCGACCGCCGTTCGCCCTGCTCGCCGGGAACACCCATTCAGCGCCTCGTCACTGCTCGAACTGATTTAACAGGGCCAGCCCCCCATGATCCTTCGCACGGGGAGAATCGGGGGCGACCGTCTGTGGCCGAATTCGAGAATTCGGGATTCATCACTCGCGAGTCCCAGTTCTCACGAATCCGGCGACAACGTCACCCCAACTCCCGCTCGGAGGTGAAATCAACGCCATTCGACGGCGAAGTCGTGAGCGAATATCGTCTCTCCGCCCCGCCAGGCCCGTTTTTCAGCACGTCATTCACGGCTTCGGAAATAAGATCCGCAACACGGGCGTCCTGGATTTGGGCCGGTCGCGACGCTGGTTGGAGTCCTCAGAATGGCACTCAGTTTTTGAATCGGAAGTGATAAACGTGAAACAGCACCGCAGAAAACGTCTTGTGCTGATGTTAATTGCCACTGTGGGGTGGACCGTGGTCATGACGGTGACACTTGTCCGCAGCGACATCTCCACTGGTGCGAAGTGGTTGATCACGTTGGGAGCACTCGCAGGTCAGGTCGGCGTAGTTGGCCTGATGTTGACCACCAGTGGAACACAACGCCTTCGATCGTTCCTGCGGAGGCTCCATTTGTCCGGCGATCACACAACCGGTGAAACAGATTCCGACTGGATTGCTCAGCAGACCGAGCTTCTTCGGATACAGGCTGACCGGTTAACGGAACGAGAGAGAGAACTGACCCGGCGGCTGAGTCAGTTTCAGGAGTTTTTTGAATACCCGTCGCCCATCGCTGACTTTCCGTCGTCATCCACCGAACAGTCGCGTCTTTCGGAAGCGGATCGACGAGTTCAGTTGATTCTCGAAGAGGAAGCAGAACGCGTTTACGAGAAACTTCGACGAAACGGATATTACGTCAACGGCGTCATTGATCTGCCGTCCATTCGAGAAGAACTTCTGGACCTGATCCGTCGCGTTGCACGAGAGTATTCACCGAACAGTGCTCAGCCGCTGCTGGAAACCAGCTTCGAACAGTTGGCTCGATCGGCCAGTCGGATCTGTCTTCAGACGCTGGTTCTACTGGAACAGCTTCCATTGGATGTTCAGCGTTACAACATCAACGAAATGTTCCGTTACCTGCGCCATGCGACTCAAAGTTACGGTGCCTACCAGAAAGCGGCTCCCTGGCTGAAGAATCTGTCTCGAGGTGCGTGGCTGGGAAAACTGGCGGCCAGCACAAATCCTGTTTCACTGGGAGTCTGGTGGCTGGCTTCGGAAGTCGGTCGTCGCGGTGCGGAGAAAGTGGTCGGCGATATGATCGATCGGCAGGCCGTGGCCATGCTGCACGATCTGGTGGCGATCGTGGGAGCTGAAGTTTCCAACGTCTACGGCCCCGGGTTCCGTCAGCGAAATCCGTCATGGGTCTACGGAACCGAACTGATCGAAATGCTGTCTCGATTTCCTCTTTCGCGTGATTCGCTGAGGTTCGGTCTGCAGGAAGTGTCTTCGTTGCCGCTGAGCAGCGAATACGACCGAATCTACCTGTATCGATGTCTGGCCAGTCATCGATCATCCGGAATGACGCTTCGTGATCCGTCGCTGTTGAGTCGCGAAGAACGGGAAGTGATCGCGTCGCGACTGGAAAAGTTCTTTGAAACACACGTTCATGGTGTGACGGACAAGTCTGAAGCTGCCTGGCGATCCGACGTGGAAGCTCGCCTCGATATGAAACTGAAAATCATTCGACCATCCGGCGACAGGAAGTCGAGGGACTCTGTTTCCGACGCGGTTGCTTCGTTGTATACGTTTTTGCATTCCGTCGCAGCCACGTCGCCGGATTCAGCCATCGAACGGATTCCCGCAACACTTTTGTTTCAGTCGGTTCCCTCACAACAGCAGGACGAGTTACTGAAGAAATGTCGAACAGATTTTGCCGATGCCGAATTTCGCCCTCCTGATCTGGAACCGGGTTCTGAAACGACGTCACAGTTTCTTGCTGCAATCGTGGAATGTTCGCTGCCGGACGGAACATGTGAAGCTCACGTCGAGCAGTTGATTGTGGAGACCATCTGTTATTTTCGCCGGACTCGCCCCGAGGCGGAACAGCAGGTTCTTCAACACCGAAAACTGTGTCTGCGGAAGAAGTGTGATGAGCGAGTCTCGTTGAAGAACATCGGCCTTGTCGCGGCACGTGCGCTGACGGAGGTCGTTGCCGATGGGGAGCATATCGCATTCCTCACCCCCGACGTTCCGAATCTGACTTCGGAAGATACTGATACTGCTCGGATTGCGAGAACGTTCGTCGCGATCAGTCAATCCGATACCGGAATGTTGCGCGCGGTTCTGATCGATCAGGACAATGGAGAAGTTGTCTGGCAGTCCGACGAGAACACCACAGTTCGCCGCGTGAAAGGGATCGTCATTGATGACTGCGAAGTCGTTGGGGGTGTCTGGAGTCCGTCCGTCAGCCCCGCTCCGATTCGGCTCCCCGGATCATTGTCCGGCGGAGGTTTTCAGAGAACGTTTGGAATCCTTCAGTCCCTTGGGACGTCGGACTGACCCGATGCTGTCTGCTCTGTCTGCAGAAAATGATTCCACATGCGCCGGAAGCACTCTTCCACATCGTGAGCAAAACGTGTTGCATCGCATACGGTCTGACGCATGGCCGGCCGCAGTTCGTGTCTCAATGTGACCAATCGCCGTTGGTCACCAGCCAGATGCTGCACCAAGCTGATGTATTCATCGGAAGTCTGTGCAATGAGTTCCGGGAAACCGCAGTGATGCAATAACGACGCGGTGGCCCGGCAGCCTCCCCGATCCCCGGCCAGCGTCGGAATCGGCACACCCATCCACATGGAATCATACGCGACGGTTCCGCTGCCCCAGGGGAATACATCCAGCAGGATGTCAAACCTGGAGTAGACGGCATGATGAGTCGTCGGCAGATCCCAGGCAAAATCGATTCTCGACAGATCAGCACCCGCCTGCTGAAGCTTCAAGGCCAACTGCATCCGCAGAGATTCACGCTTCAGATTGTCGCGAAAAATCAGCAGACGAGCATCCGGAACGCTGTCCAGAACCCGACTCCATAATTCCAGTGCTTTCGCCGACATCTTTTCCATTCGGTGAGTGGATCCGAAGGTAATGAATCCGTTACGAATGAACGGTGGCGGTGCGATATCCAGATCGCGCGGAGCCTCAAAACACGCCGCGCCGTGCGGAAGAAAGACCGGCTTTTCGGAAAAGGAGTCTGCTGAGTCACCGGGTTCGCGAATCGCATCCGTCAGGAAGTAGTCAATGCGGCTCAGCCCGGTTGTGCCCGGATATCCCAGAAAGGAAACCTGAACAGGAGCGGGGCGGCGAGCGAAGACCGGCAATCGGTTTTCCGCGGTGTGTCCGGCAACGTCAACCAGTATGTCAATGCGGTCATTCTGAATGCGTTGGGCCAGCTGATCGTCGGACATTGGGCGAGTGAAACACCAGTCGTGCCCAAGACTTCTGACCGATTCTGTGGTGTCATCCTGCCGACTGGTCTGCGAATAAATCACGATTTCAAACTGAGTCCGATCGTGTGCCTTCAGCAGTGGAAACAGAAAACTCATCGTGGCATGACTGCGAATGTCGGGTGAAACATACCCAATCCGCAATCGTCGGCCTGCTGACAGATCGGGCTGCAGCGGCATCAAGGAAGTCGCGGCTTCCAGTTGACGTCCCCATTCACGATGCCGCTGAACAACGTCGGTCCGTTGCAGATTGGGGTTGAGCGTGGCGGCATAAAGGTAGCCGCTGGCAAAGCGAGCATTCTTTGGCTCCATGGTCGACGCCAGTTGGCAGGCTTCCAGCGATTCATCCCATGCTCCAACCTGCAGCAGCGAACAGCCAAGGCCGAACACGGCGGCTGCGGAATGTGGATCTGCGCTGATCGCGGCCTGATACTCTGAAATCGCTTCCGCCGGAGAACCCTGGTCCAGTAACAGATTAGCCTGTGTCAGGTGCAGGTTTCCGAATCCCGGATGATTCAGTTTCAGAGATCTCATTGCCTGTTCAGCTTCCTGCTTTCGCCCCAGTTCGTGCAGAACAATGGAAATGTTCTTCTGAACTTCAGGCAGACTTCCGTCCAGTTGCTGAGCTTCGTTCAGCAGTTTCATCGCTTCCTCGAAGCGACCAAGATCCGACATGATCGTGGCCAGGTTACACAGAGCGGCCGCATCGCGTTCAATTTCCAATGCGCGCCGGAAGATCTCCATCGCTTCGCCGCGCCGCTGCTGATGTCGCAATGAGGCTCCCAGGTTAGCCAGTGCTTTGGGATGACGGCTGTCAACCTGCAGAACTTCGCGACAGAACGTTTCGGCCTCTGCAAACTTCTGCTGTCCTACCAGAATGGCCGCGAGATTTGCCTTGAAGTGAACAGCATTGGGGTCCAGCAGTATGGCTTTACGAACCAGCGACTCGCCTTTGTCCGTGTTTCCCTGCGAACATTCCACCAAACCACTCAAGTGGCAGGCTTCCGCATGTTGCGGATCAAGGTCCAGAATCTGCCGGTACAGCCCTGATGCCTGAGAAACCTCTCCCGCCTGATGCAGAGAGATCGCCTTCTGCAGTTTCCGCTGAATCGCTGTTGATGCCACTCGATGACCCCGTCAATTCGCCAATATAAAAACCGTTCTGTCGGCCTGCCGTCAGATTGCCGCGGAAAACCGAAAACGTCGCGATGTCGGTGCTGACAATGGCAAGCTTCCGATTTGAACACGGCTGACGACCTTGAGCCTTCACTCGTCATCGGAACAGTTTCTTCCCGGAAACGTCGGAAACTCAAAACTGCGGGTTTTCACCAACACTATGGGCTCAACGCTGATCACCGGAATCCAGCGCCGTGTCGCCGCGTTGCTGAAACCAAGTGCGTAGCTGGTGCTGCAGTGCAGTTTCGATTGGCTGCAGTTCCGGGCGACCGGACAGGTTGACTGTTTCACCGGGGTCCTTTGTGAGGTGGAACAGTTGTTTGCGTTTCACCTGAGGGTATTCGATGTACTTCCACTGTTCGTTCCGAATCATTCGCTGAAAATCACGGAAGTATCCTGTGACGAATTCATTGACTCGTGTTCCGTCGGTAATGGCTGGCTTCAGGCTGACACCATCCGGTGCTGGTTTCGGTGCTGGAGTCCCGGTCAGATCACACAGCGTGGCAAACAGGTCGCGCAGGCAGCACAGGGTTGTGCGTTGAGTATTTCGGGGAATACCGGGTCCCGCAAAAATCAAGGGAACACGAATGGTGTGATCGTACATGTTCTGCTTGCCGCGGAGACCATGACTGCCCAGTCCCACGCCGTGGTCGCTGGTGAACACAATCAGCGTGTTGTCAGCTTTTCCTGCTGACTTCAGAGCAGTCAGTATGCGGCCGATTTGAGCATCCATGTAGGAAACCGCGGCGTAATAGGCAGCGATTTCTTTTTGCACTTCTTCCGGTGTCCGAGGCGTTGTGAACAGCACTTCATCCCGGCCTCCGACGTTGCCGTGATCGAAAGGATGTTCCGGAAGAAAATTGTCCGGGACAGGCATCTTCTGCCAGGGATAACGATCTTCCCATCCGGGCGGCAGCAGCAGCGGATCATGGGGCGTCGTGAAATTGACGTGGAGAAAGAAAGGTGTGTCCGACGAATTTCGGATGACGTCGATCGCGGCATCGGCGAAGTGCCGACTGATATCCGGCGTGAGGCCGACCCCCATTTCCGGAAACATCTTTCCGTCATCATCCTGGAAGATCCAGCCTCGATAACCCGTCACGGGACGTCCTGCGTGATCCGTCTGATCAACAGCAAAGCGTCCACCACCGCCACGGTAGAGACCTCTTGTAAAACTGTAGCCTCGCTGAACGGGCACACCATCATTGTGCCATTTACCGACATAAACCGTCTGGTATTCGTTCTTCGAAAACCATCCGGCCAGCGTTGGCAGATCCGGGTCGATGGGTTTGCCGAAGTCCATGACACCACAACGAAACCCCGTACAGCCCGTCAGGATTTCTGCTCGACTGGGCGTGCAAATCGGATTCGCGCAGGTGGCATTCAGAAAACTGGTTCCTCGTGCCGCCAACTGGTCCAGCCACGGTGTTTCAATGATCGAATTGCCCAGCGCGTGAATCGTGTCGGGACGCTGATCATCACTCACAATCAACAGCACGTTTGGCGGTGCCGCAGATGCAATCATCGGCGTCGAACACAGGGCCAGCATCCCGAAGTAAGCCACAAGCTGAAACAAACGCATCACTGTGTCATTCCTTCCTGCACGAGAATTGCCGCTCACCCGATGTAACCTCGATCATCGTTTTGACGTGAAATGCACCGTACACCAGTGCGTCTGAGCTTGCTGGATTCAGGTCATGAAAACGGCATGTCGGTGAAGGGGACCGGTGTGTTGCGACGTCTCCGCCGCCTGTCGATCAGAATTCCCGTCAACACCCATGGATGACTACTTCAGGACGGGCGCATCCAGGGCGGCAGCTTTCTTTCGCTTGCCTTTTCGAGGTGCTTTTTCCTGACCGTAAGCGGGATTGGGTTTTGTCGGCAGTTGAGCGTCCACGTTCTGAAACCACTGTTGAAGTTCGGTCAGCAATTGGTCTCGAACCTGTGGTTCGGTGGCGGCCATGTTTGTGCGTTCCCCGATGTCGTTTTTCAGGTTGTAAAGTTCCACGGCGTTGTTTGAGGCGACGGCAGCCTGTCCTCCGTCCAGAAGCCACTCTTCAAGGTACAGATGAAGTTTATAGTCACCGTGCCGAATGACACTGACCGGTCGAGTGCGAAACAGCGGATCGCGTCCACGAGGCACCGGCCGATCCAGATATCCCGGAAAATGCCAGAAAATGGATTTCCGCTGCAGTTGTCCGGACTGGTCAAGCAGCGGAAGCAGGCTTTCGCCATCCAAAGTCTTGCCGTCAGGGACCGATCCGCCGGCAGCGGCCAGGAATGTTGGAAACAGATCGACATTGATTACCGGAACGGAACATTGCGTTCCCGGCTTCACGACACCCGGCCAGCGAACGATAAACGGTTCTCGAATTCCACCTTCGTAATAACAGCCTTTTGCCCCCCGCAGCGGTTCCTGTGACGATCCCGGCGTCGCACCGTTGTCGGACGTGAAGACCAGCAGCGTTTGGTTCTCAATCTGCAGGTCCTTCAGCTTCTGCAGCAGCATGCCAATGCTGGCGTCCAGATCATACGTGCAGCCTCGATACAGGGCGGATGGCTGTCCGTCTTTGGACTGCGTTTCCATCAGCGCTTTGGTTTCGGGTGTCTGCTGGAGTGGTGTGTGAATGGCGTGATGCGGCAGGTAACAGAAGAACGGCTTCCGATCATGGACGCAGCGTTCCATGAAATCGCATGCTTTTCGTGTGAGCGTGAACACTCCCTTGGGATCTTCCGGCGGCCCGGTTTTGTTGCCTTCGCTTCCTTCCGCCACCGCGCCATCGCCAAAGGAGTCGAAGGTTTCGTCAAAACCCTGCTCACTTGGTTTGGCTCCCTCTTTGCCTGCCAGGTGCCACTTCCCGAAGTGACCCGTTGCGTAGCCTGCCGCCTTCATCGCGTCAGCCATGGTGACAACGCTCTTTGGCAATCCGCTGCGGTTGGGAATCGGAATCAGTCGCTGCTCACTGGCGGGGCCGCGATCAGTGCTGCCGACCGCATACACATGGTGTCTTGGCGTGTATGTTCCGGACAAAAGACATGCTCGACTGGGAGCGCAATTTCCGGCGGCGGCATAGGCGTCCGTGAACACCATGCCTTCTTTCGCCAGTCGATCAATATTGGGTGTCAGAAAGGTGCCGTCGCTTTGATAGCCGACGTCCTTCCATCCGAGATCGTCCGCAAAGATCAGCACGATATTCGGCTTCGATTCGGCTGCAGTCACAGACGCAGGATTCACAACCAAAGCCAAACACAGCAAGGCAAACCTGCCGCTGAAAAAGTCTCCACCAGACATGGGAGTCGCTGGTTCTGCACCGGCGATCGGTGAAGGGTGGTGAGGTTCCGGGGATGTCGTGTGGATTAGTGCCATCGAAAGTTCCTTGGTGGTGAAGGCGATCACGAAGTTTGGACGTCGTCAGGCAAGCCTGCCTGTCAAAAACAAAGGACGGTCACGATGGCTCTGAGTTCCGTTGTCAAATAATGGGCTGAATCGATTTCGTGCCGGGAGGCCGGGGAGAAATGACACGTGGGAGGGGACGACCTTCGCCGAAGAATTCTCGGATGAAATGCCAATGACGACCCGGCCGACGACGAAATTGCATTGGAGTGAGGCCCGAAGAGTCGGGTTTCACCGGTCCGGGGACTCACAGGCACCGGTTTGAGAGGATCTGGCGTTCGCCTGTGAGTTCCTCTTGCGGAATTTCGGACTCCCACCTTGAATGTATACGAATTATCAGCAATCTCAATCATTCCACCGCGAATAATCATCGAGACCGAAGGTCGGTTCTGCCGCGGAATCGGCTGTTCGCGGGCGAGTCGGCGATTGTGCGTCAATGTCTGTCACACGGACGATGCTTCGTTGTCGGTACGTTGTGTGCCTCTAGCGGCACGAACATGTGTTGAGGCTGGAAGTTCAGGGTGATGTTCTCAATCAACTCCAGCGGCGGCAGATCAAAGGTTAACTATGCCACCAGTCCCATCCATCAGTGATCCCGGTCTTTGGCTGAAGTATTTGTCCGGGCTGACGTCGCCGATCATCGTGGGAGCGGCCGTCTTTCATCTGTTCTGTTACGTGGTGTTGACCATCTGGTATCGACGCGACCTTTCTGTGATTGCCGGGTGTCTGGAAGACTTCACTCGCGGTCTGAAGTTCCGCAGTGTGCTGGGGCGAGCGGCTTCGCTGACGAATCAGATCGATGCCTTTGTGGAAGACATCAACGACGTTGTCAATGATCCAACTCGGATTGAAGAGCGTTCGGAGTGTCTTCGACGAATGCACATTCTGGATGAACGTCGCAGTTATCTGGAATCGCTCAGCTTCGAAACGGCCGGCAATGTGGCTCGCACGATGATCGAAGCTTATCCGCTGGCCGGTGTGCTGGGGACAATTCTGGCCATCGGATCTGCTCTGCAGACACCGGATGCCGCGGTCGACACCGCCACAACCATGTCCAGTATTGTATTGCGTTTCGGCGAAGCCATCTGGTCGACGTTTTGCGGACTTGCTGCAGCCATCCTGCTGATGTTCATTAACAGCATGCTGGAAACTCGATTTGACCGTCTGAATCAAAGCCGAGCCCACGTGCGCGATGTGGTGGCGAAAGCCAAACGTGAACTGGCGATGTCTGCCGCCCTGACGATGTCTCGTGATGCGGCGACTCGATCTGAATCCGGAATCACGACGGGAGCGGCCACATGAAAGGGCGTCGTCGTCTTACATTCCAGTTGACGCCGCTGCTTGATTTGCTGCTGATCGTCATCTTCGCGCAGTACATGGAAGTTCGGCAACAGGCAGATGCTGTTGATCTGGATGTCAGCCGTCGAGAACAGGAACTGACAGAACGTCTGCAGGCTGAACATGATCGACAGATAGAGCACTTGCAGCAACAACGTCAGCAACTGGCGGCTCAGCGACAGCAGTACGGCGAGCAGTTCGATAGTATCGTGAATCAGCATGTGCAGGCAGGAAATGCACTGGCGTCCGCATTGAATCTTCCAACGACGGTCATGAAGGAGATCCTGAAACTGCGAGCCGAAGGGAACATGGCCGACGCCCGAAACCTGGAGGCGGCGTCTATGAATCTGAAGCAGGTACTGGAGTCTCGCGGCGATGAAATGCTGCGTTTTCTGTTGAAATATGATGAGATGCAGAAACACGTTTCTGTCTGGGAACTGCACCTGCAGGACAACGGTCAGGCCATGTTTTCCGACGGTACACAGCAACAGGTCGTGGTCTTTGGCACGATGGATGAATTTGTTTCTCGTTGCTTCGAAGCCAGCAAGGGATTTACGGAACCCAGGCCACTTGTCATTATTCTGATGACGTACGGGGACGCTCAGGCAGGACTGCGACGTCGAGCAACGGAAGGTCTGCCGCTGCTGACGGAACAACTGCGACGCGATGCCGGCAACGCTCGATGGTTCGATTTTTCACTGATGGGATTCCGTCCTGATGGCCCGTTGATCGGTATCACCAATCCCTGAACGTCATGGTCGGTGTTCCCTGCCGAACAAAGCACAGCCCGTTCGTGACGGACCGTTCTTCCTGTTCGAATGTTCAATGAAACTGATGTTATGAATTCAAAACGTCCTGGACTGTTCAAAACCACAGCACGCGCTGCCTCTGGAGGAGCACTCGTCATCGGCGCGTTGCTGACGCTGCTGTTTCTTCGAGGCGGCGGTATCGGCAGCGGTACTTCAGAAGCTCCGCCGACTCAGGTGACCACCGGGCAACCGGAAAGAACGCCCACTGTACAAGCGCCGTCCGATGCCCGGACGCCGTCGGACGATTCCGTTGATGCCAGCGGAGGCCTGACCGACGATGAAAAGAAGGCGTTGTCAAAAGACGTACTGACGGTTTTGATTGACGAACACGAATACCTGATGGAAGTGCCGTCGGATTCCGAAACCGTCTACCGTCCAATCGAACTGAAACGAGTGATCGAACTTGCTCAACAGGCCCCCGGTGACACCAACGGCATTCGCGTACGAGTCCTGCGGCGAGAAAGCTCCCGCGCGGCGGCCGAAGATCAGATCAAGCGGGATCTGACCAGGGCCGGCATCGGCGAAGACTCAATCTACATGCCCGCCGAATTTATTCCATAACGTGGGCAGTGCCCACGCCCCGTTCGACGGCCGCTCGGAGAAGTATGGCTGCTCCCGCCGGTCACTCCTCCGGAAGCGTACACCGTGCTCGCAGCTGACTCCGTCAGATTCCAACGGTGGCGACATTTTTGTTCGATGAGTCCAATCGCACAGTGAAGCCCGCTGGTAACAGCTTGTTCGCGTTCAGGATTTCCAGTCGGCAGCGAAAGGTATCGCTGGCTGCGTTGATGACGGGTGACACCGAAACGACATTCCCGCTGATCGGCTGATGCACCGGTGACGACGCAAGGAGCGGCAACGTCTGTCCGGTTTTGATCTTCCCGTAAAGCCGGGATGGCAGATGAAGTTCGACGTCCAGTCGATTCAGATTGGCAATGGCAACAACGGGCCGCGATGGTTCGACCATTCCCGACCGCTGATGAATGGTCGTGACGACGCCGTCGAATGGGGCATGGACGGTGTACTGTTTCAGTTGAGCTTCGGCCAGTTGCCGATTGGCTTCCGCTGCCCTCAGCAGGTCTGACTGTTGTTGGACCACTGCCCGCGTTTGTTCGACGACGCTTTCCGCTTCTTCCAGTTCGAACACTGCCCCGGCGCCGGACTGAACGGCGAATCGGAGTCGTTCAAGGCGACTTTCCGCCATCCGGAGATCAACCTGAGCTCGCTTGAGTGCTCCCGTTAATCCGGCCTCAACTGTCGCTGCCTGCAGTCTTGCTCGTGGCACCTGATCGTCCAGTGCGATCAGTGGCGTCCCTTTGGAAACGTACTGGCCCTCCGTCACCAGCACCGTGGAAATCAGCCCCGGCACCAGCGGAGGAAGTTCGGCTTCCTCAGATGGTCGGGCGATTCCGATGAATCCCTCGTCCGGCATTTCGAACGATCCTGGATCGTTCGAATCAACCACCTTTGAAGGCACGAATGATCCTGGTGATGTCGTCGCAGTCCGTGGTGCCGATGTGACGGCCGGTTCCGTCGACTCCGCTGAACGCATGCATGTTGCGGCCGTTATGCCGATGACAATGATTGCTGCGGCCAGGGGCAATGAACTGATCCTGATGAGATTCGCGACGACGTTCCGTTCCGGATTCATGGTTTGTGGTTTCATCGATGTTCTCAGGTGATCGGACATGTGGTCGATCATTCGGTGACAGCGGTTCAGGCCGTCTGATTCAGATGGACATCCCTGCGGGACGATGTGTCACTTGTAAGTGTCGAAGTGTTTGAAGCTGGTGCTTCACATTGGGACGTGAGCATCGGCTACACCAGAAGTTTTTGAACAAAGCGAGTACAGGAACGCAGAGCCCAGTTTGCAAAAGACTGCCATTTTCGAGGAAAGCGGATCTGGACTCGCGTTCCTCGTTCTCGCAGGCTGAGCTTTCCGGAATCCGGTTTGAGATCGACCTGAAACACGGGTTCCATCGGTCTGCCGTTGTCGGGGCGAACCAGAATTTCGCCGCCTCCAAACTGGCTGATGGCGTTTTCCCGCAGAGTCTGTTCGGCCGCCGGTTCAATCGCGATAATCGTGGCAGAAATCGTTCGCAGACTTCGTCCGGGAATTTGAACGGAAACGATCGTTCCGGGTTCCGGAGAGGCCGATCCGAGTTGTTCCTGAGTCAGCCACGTTCGCAGCGAGGTCTCGCCCGCAACAACGATTGCGACCGGCTGTCCGGCCGAAAAATGCTGTCCGCGTGATGAGGAATCCAGTGTTCTGGCCAGAACTCCGTCCGCAGGTGACTGAATCGTCAGCGCTGCAGAGCGGCGTTCCAGTTCCTCCAACTCGCGCTGTTGTGCTTCAACCGAAGACCTCTGAATTGCGGACTCGACGGGGCCGTGAGTCGCAGCGACTCGCCAGGCGGAAACAGAGTTAGCCAGCGCCATCGTTGCGTGTTTGAGTTGAGCATCCAGATCGACATTCCTGAACCGCACCAGTGGTGTTCCCGGTGCAACCGCAGAACCACTGGACGCCGAAATCGTGTCGACGATGCCGGGTTCTGTTGCGTTGAGGAAGTATTCGTGTTCTGCGACAACCAGTCCCGATGAGAACACACCGAACGGAACGGGGACCAGTGCTGCTGCCAGCGGAATTCCCAGAAACAGCAGCGCAGCGACCAATCGCGACCGCATTCGAACCGGTGCCGTTTCGGGACTGAACATCAACCAGTGAAACATCTGAATCGTTCCGATCCCTGCGGTTGTGGCAATGTGAAAAACAGCCAGCGCCAGGCCGACGATGGGAAACTTCGTGGCAATCATCGCGGCGATACTGATCACCAGCAGCATTCGATAAATCGCGGCGGCAATTCCATAGGTCATCATCAGGATCTGAGTCACTCCGGAATCGGCTGGTGCCGAACGAGAGAGTCCCAGGACCTTGTGAGCGACAAAGCTGCGAAGATGTCGGTCGGATCTGGGACGAAGGTTCTGGATGCCCGTCAGTTCGCTCAGGATGAAGTAGCCGTCGAACTTCATCAGAGGATTTGCGTTGAACAAAAGCGTCACCATACTGCTGAGCACGAACAGCTGATATGCACACGAACGGATCATCGGGCTGTCTGCTGCCGCCCAGACGAAAACCGCGACGATGAACACCAGCGATTCAAAATACATGCCGCCCGCCATCACCAGCAGGCGTTTCCATCGTTCCGGGAAGCTCCATGCTGCCGTCGCGTCGACATAAGCGGCCGGTGTTCCGGCAATCAGGATGGTCCCCATTTCCGGGACACTCCCGCCAAAAGCTTTGCAGGCGTAACCATGACCCAGTTCGTGCCAGATCTTCAGAACAACAAATGTCAGCCACAGGAACGGCAGATTTCGACTGGCCAGCAGCCCATTGAACGGAGCCACGACATCGGTCCAGCGTGTTGCCAGAATCAGCAGCGATGACAGCATGCCGAGCAGCCAGATCAGACCAAAGTTTCTGCTGAACAACCAGCGGACTCGCCCCATCGTCCGTGACAAAAATCGGTCTGGATTGACCAGCGGAATCTGAAGAAACAGGAAGCTCAGCATTCGACCGCGGCTTTTCGCCTGCTGCATTCGCTGATGTGCGGCGAACAGTTGTGTGCCGTTCAGGTTGCTCGTGGTGACCAGTCCCAGTCGAGACATGGATTGCAACAGCTGGGAGAAAGGAACCGGATCATCAGCCGTCACCAATCCCTGCGTCGCAAGATTGTCGAAGTTTTCACCAAAGCTGCGAGTGTCGTCCAGTGCGGCGAAGATTCGATACTGTTCCAGCGACATTCGGTGAGTTCGAAATGCCACCGGATCGTGGACGACATAAACGGATTCCGATCCCTGTCGCTGCCGACTGATATGAAGATCCGTGCGCACGGAAAACCGCAGCTGGCGGAGGTGTTCCGACAGCTGCTCGGTTCTCCCTGTCTGTGCTGCAGCGAAAGTGCTCATGACCTACAACCAGAAATTTGAACGCAGCCAGTCGACGACGCGATGAGAAACGACCCACCATGTCGGACGGTCCACCGTTTCAACGCGAGCAACACCGTCCATTCCGGAACGCATCCATTCAGAAGATTCGTCCAGTGTTGCGTGAGCCAGAAAGACATTCCGGTCGGTGCGACTGACGGCGGCACCGTCGATGTGAGTGATTCGAAACGGCAGGCGCTGTTCGGGGTGAGCGGCCGCTGAGAATTCGCCGGTCTGTTCCCCGCTCACCAAAGTGGCCACATCGTCAGGGACTTCGATCTCCAGCTTCCAGTCACCCCCCGAAGCAACCTGCAGAACCTCTTCTCCCTGATGAAAGACCTGACCGATACGCTGCTCCAGATCGGCGGCCACCACGATTCCCGCCGCGGGTGCTCTGATACCGGCACTGGCGATCTGCGAATCAATCGTGTTCAACTGAGCCTGCAACACGGTCCGGCGTGACCGCAGAACCGCAGCCGTGGACAGATCTTTGGCGGTCAAAGCCTGACGAAGTTCCACATCGGTCGCAGAAATCTGACGCACCACGGTGATGCGTTCCAGTTGCCGCTCCGACGTGTCGAATTCGGCAAGCAGTTCATCGGCCGCGACACGCTGTCCCGGCGTCACATAAACTCGTTTCAATTCACCCGCCCACGGAGCGGAAAGGTGTACAAGGTTCTGGGCGATCAACTGAGTTCGCAGCAATGGTCGGTAGGTCATCGTTCCGAAGATGAACCACAAACCTGCCGCCAGCAGCGATGCCGTGAAGGCATGACGGATTCCGGAAGATTCGCTGAACGACCTCGATATACCGTTGCGAATTCCGGACACAACCTGCTGGCCAACACTGCGTCCTGCCTTTTGCAGCAGACTGATGCCATGACCATAGGGTTCCAGTTGTTTCCGCAGGGCTTCGACCTGCTGTTGAGTCAAAACGGTGTCGGGCTTTCGGCGAATGCTGACAACCCCCGTGACGTCGTTTTGGTTTTTCAACGGAAAACTGATCACGGCTGCCCCGTTACAGCCGGCCGACCATTGCCGATGAATCGGCATGGCGTCAACGTCGGTCAATGACGTCGCAGGGAACGCAATAACGGAACAACAGTCGACGCATTCCTCCATCGCCTGCCGAATCGCATCGACGCCCGGTGCGTTGCGACGGAAGTCAGCCAGACCCGAAACTGCTTTCACGTCGATGACGCCGTTGGTTGCAATCCCGAAACTGACCTGTTCGGCGGAAAGCTGATTGCAGAGTGAATTCACCAGCGAGTAGCCGAATTCTTCGACACTCGAATATCGTGCGGCGTTGGAAATCGCCGGAGGATTTGTCGCGGCCGGCACAATCGCGGCGCCCGCGAACGGAGATTCCCGTTTGCTGTCGTCCTGTCGTTGTTCCCGAAGCGAAGGCTGCACGTCAGAGGATTTGTGGCCTCGTTGAAGTGCCGACTCCAGAGCCATTCCGATCATCGTGGAAAACAGATGGACTCGCGGAAGTATGTCTGCCGGGTTGACGTCTCCGGGAAGCACGAAGCTGAGATACGCTGCCACGGAATTTTCTGTGGCGACAGGAGCGGCAATGACGGCCAGTCGCTGTGAGTGACGTTCAAACTGTTTGAAGACCGGCTCGTCGGCTGGTTCATTTTGAAACTGTTCAACCAGCGGATGCAGGAACTCCTTCTGCAGACGATCAATCACAGATGCGGGGATCTCGGCAGCGGCTCCGGAAAGCGTCTCCCATCCGGAACCGACTCGAAAGTCAACGCGCGTGACCGCGCCGCGGAATTCCTGATGACATTCCTGCAACACTCGGCGGAAAAATGGCACCCGTTCACGGATCTCCATCAACTCGGACATTCGCGAATGCAGACGCCGATTGCCGGAGGATGGGGTTTCAGTGGTGACAGTCTCTGTGGTCATGCCGTAAATCGACGTGCTTTTGTGAATGGATATTGGCGACCAATCAACGCCAGTCAGCGAAATTGCTGATGGCCTCTCCGACATGGTTCTTTGAGGCGACCTAAGAACGGACCGGAACTCAAAATCCTGCGGATGCCTTGTGCCGAGCCGATTTGCGAACCGTCTACCTCCGTGCCGAGGGTTAGCGTTGAGATAGTCTGCGCGATTTGGGATGCTTCGGCAGAATTCGTTCTCTTGGCAGTCCATCAATCTGAAATTGCCTCGACTGATGAACCTGACGCGTGGAATCTCCACAATTTTTCGGTCCGTTGACAAATGAAGACACTTGCCTGACTTCGCGGAAAATTCGTCGCAGATTTCCCAGTCGCTATGACCGTTAGATTTAAGCTGACCGGCAGAATTGGTCGATGAAGTGGACACGCAGCCGGTCGTGCTGTGCCGTCCGCTATGCGCGGCCCGTTTATGCCTGCATGGTGTGGGTTTCCGGATCAGAGCCAACGGGACACAAACCAAACGACGTTCGGGCCACGGAATTACCGAATACTGTCGCTTTTCAACAAGATCCATCCGGTTACGGGAGCAGATTTGCGAGTTGAGTGGCCGAAACGTTTTCGACAGGCCTTTGCCGAGATTCCCGGTGAGACACCGGGTGATCCCGGCAGCAACCGGAGGCTGCGCAGGATGACGTTTCCGGCAGGGCGAGCCACGATGCTGATGCTGTGTCTGTGGACGATTGTGCTCGGCTCAGCTCGAATCTCCGTTGCTCAACCACAATATAGGCAGCCATTGTCGATGCCGACGATCTCTGTACCAACGACGGACGCGATCGGTGATTCCTCAAACGTGACAACACAAAACGCCGACAGCGGAAATCATCCCGGGTTACAGGAAATGCCGAGTCACGCCGACAACTCAGCACCACACGGTGCAGACCTTTGTTGGTGGGAACACTACGTCGGGGGCTCCCTTCTGGAAGGTCGTCCGCCCTATCGTCTGACGCTGGAACAGGCGTCCACTTTGGCGCTGAATGAAGCTCCGGAACTGAGCGTGCTGCGGACCGACTGGTACATCCAGCAGGTTGAAGTGATCCGGCAGTGCGCGGCGTTTGACTGGACAACGTTCGTGGACACGATCTGGAATCAGGACAACACGCCTGTCGGAAGTCAGCTGGACGGAGCACTCAACCGATTGCGGAATCGAAGTCTGAATTCCAGTTTCGGCCTGAGGCGTTTTGATCGTCAGGGCGGTGAGCTGACGGTCTCGCAGAGTATGGGCATTCGAAACAGCAATTCCGCCTTCATTCTGCCGAACAATCAGGGTTCGTCGCGGCTGGCTTTGCGATATGAACGACCACTGATGCGCGGTGCGGGTGAATATTACAACAGCAGTGGGATTCAGCTGGCAGAACTGAGTCGTGACACAGCATTTGATCGATTTCAGGCCGGAGTTCAGGATCATCTGCTCAGTGTTTGTGTGACCTACTGGAATCTCGTGCTGGCTCGCGGACGTTGCCTGCAGGCAAGAGCTTCACTGCAGCGGGCTCGCGAAATCACGCACGAAATGCAGGGCAGAACGCAGATTGACGTGACACCTCAGATGCTGAACCGTGCCGAATCGGAAGTGGCTTCCCGCGGAGCCTCGGTAACCGAAGTGGAATACGAAGTGCTGAGCCTGCAGGAGTCGCTGTTGCGACTGATCTACGGTTCGCGCTACACCGATTTTGCGGCGACGGAAGTCCTGACATTGACCACGCCCTTTCAGTCGGCGGAACCGCTTTCCGCGGAACCTCACGTGGACACAGCACTGCGACAGCGTTCGGAAGTTCATCAGGCGATTCGCGAGATCCGGGCGGCATCGCTGCGATACGAGCTTGCAGAAAATGAGGTCCTGCCTTCGCTGAATCTGGTGTTGTCAGGATATGCCGCCGGTCTGCACCGAGATAACGATGTTGGTCGAGCGATCGCGAATCAGTTTCGCACCGGACAACCCGGCGTCGCCGTGGGGCTGGATTATGAGATTCCGTATCGAAATCGAGCAGCACTGGCGGCTTCGGAAAAATCCCGCATGGCGATGAACCGGATGCAGAAGCAGTTCGAAGTGACAATTGGGCAGATCACCGAAGAAGTTCGGGAACAGGTGATCGAACGAAACAAATGCGCGGCGATACTGCCTCAACGCATGACTTCGCTGGTGCGAGCGAAACAGATACTGGAGTACTCGGAAACGCGTCGTCGATTGCTGGCCGATGGTGTTTCGGTGGCCGATCTCTATCTGGAAAACCTGCTGCAGATGCAGAGCCGTCTGGAAGCGGCAGAGTTTGGTTATCTGCAGTCACAGATTCAGTGTGTCATTGCGGATAACGCTCTGACGAGAGCAACCGCAGCAATGGAACAACTCGCCGTTCCGGCTCTCATGCCAATGAACGTGGAGAGTGGACATTCAATGTTGTATCAGTCCGTCCCGTGATCGCAGCGCTGCTCGCAGCAGCTCGGACGACCCTGTGCTGAGCGACAAGTACTGAATGTGTCGGCCTGTGATCGGAGTGCGGAACGTTGGTGATGCTGAAAAGCGACGCAACGTGAGCACCCTGTCTTCTTTCGCCGAAAGCAATAGTCCACGGGAGGCAACAATCGCTTCGTGAGTGGCCCAGCCATCTCTGGTCACCAATGACCAGACAATGCGGATTTCATCGCGGATGCGTTTGAGCGTGTAGTAGCCCAATCCTGTCAGTTCGGACAGGTGGAAGTACCAGAAGTCCATGACCTCCGCCGGCAGCGATGACGCGCTGTCGATCAGGGTTCGCAGACGGACGTCCCGGACGTATTCCCGGCAATGCATCCATTCACCGGGGCTCTCAAATTCGTGACGCCTTACCTGAGTCACCTGACCGTTGGCGAAGAAACGCAGATATGAATCATCGTACGGCAGGACAAACAGCCCCGGCGGTTCAAAAGCATTCAACAGGCCTCGATAAAAGACCCAGTTCATGCCGGGATCACACTTTGGACCAATGATCTGCTGTGGGTGCAGATTCTGAAGAGTCGAAAGGCGACGCCGAAGCTGGACACGCCGGTCGGTGTCTTCTGTATTGGCCAGCTCACAGTGCAGTCGAATGAACTCCCCGCGCGGACTTCCCTGATCCTCCAGCCAGTCGGCAAAAACCAGACGGAGCGTGTCGTCGTCCGGCGAGGCCAGGATGGCCCGTATGAAATCTTCTTCATCCATGGCTGGCCATGTCGTTGTTCACCCACTCAGACGGTGACGGTAAGGCTGCTGTTCGATTTCGTTGGGTCTGGACGAAGTGGTTCGGAATTCTGACCATCGCCTGCTGCAGACTCGCCTGTGACCAGCCGTCGTGATTGAACTCGTGGTGTGTCCGATTCCGTCACGCAACTCTTGTCGTGTAGCCAATGTCGCCGAACCAATGTCGCTGAGCCAACAGTTTTGTGCCGGTCAGACTTCGAGGACGATTGTCAGAGAACCGGATTCCGGATCTTCCGTCATTTGCTTGATCTCGCCAAGTTGGCGGGCCTTGATCTTCAGGGCTTCTGCGGTCACGGAATTGGCGACTTGATCCATTTCCCGCTGGAGGTCTCGCAGTGTCTGTTCCAGAACTTCCGTGGCCTGCTCCGTCAGCTTTTCCGTCCTTCGCTGAGCTTCCGATTCGATTTCCCGTTGAGCGTTCGCACGTGCGGTTTGTTCGGCATGCCGCTGTCCACGTCGACCAAAATCGGTGTCGGTCCAGCTTTGTCCTTCGGCCGTCAGTTCCACTTCAGCTTGTACCGAACTTTCGACTCGCACAACTCCCGTGGTCAGTTGGATGGATACAGTCGTGCTGTCCGATGAACGCTTCATGACGTCTCCGTCCTGCCGGAAACCACGATCCGTCAACGCCTGCCTCAGCTGGGCAGCCATATCTTCGCGAGGAAGCACATCCAGAAGTTCCAGGCAGGTTTCGACATGATCACCGGCTCGAAGAATTCTTCGGGAAGACTCACTGACTCGAATGCGATATGCGCGGCTCATGGAACTGGTCTCCGAGTAGTCGAGGTTCTTGGGCACAGACAGACACTTGATACTGCGGCAAGGTTCGAAGTGATCTCATTCGGCGAGCAAAGCACCTCGATCGCCATGCGACGATGGTGGTGTCTCAGAACCGTTGACAGAACCGGCACTGGCTCCCGCAACAGGTCAGAAACCTGTGAAAAAACCATCGGCAGGGTGCCTGCTCCGATCTTGTCGGGGCTCCTCAGAAACATTGTAGCCGCGGAATCTTGACTGTCATCACGCGCCGGACGTAATCGGCGCGAGTCCAGGCGGTGTGGACCGCAATCGCGGCTGCGATGTCGAAAAATGCGGGTTTCAGAATCGCATGCAAAAAAAATTGGTGACGAACGAAACATCGAACGCCTGCGTTGCCTGAGCATCAAAGATGCCGTGTTGTTCCTGAAGTGGCGCGACAATGAGTGAGCCGGGCTGTTTTCCGGGAGACGGTAACAACACCGGAACCAGATCCCGGAACGACAACACTATGAAGCATCTCTGCAGCGGGATTCGTCAGAATTCGGAGAACATGGTAGCGGTCTCAGAAGGCTCACGACTTCTGCTACCGTCGTGATCTCAGAGGTCTCCCGACTTCTGCGACCAATGTTTTCTCCGTCAAACAATGCTTCACAGCGTTGCCGCATCGAGGGCAGAAACCCTGCGAAGTACACAGCGGGAAGGGTGCTTGGATTTGTTCAGAGTGACAAGGCCGGATGTGCGGCGCGTTTTCGCCATGGAGTCATTTACGATGCCGCCGCTCCGTTCGCGGCAATGATGGACACTGTTGTCAAACCTTTGGACCGGTCAAAGTCGAAGCGGTCCTTCGCAGACACGGGATCACTGGCAAATCGCTGTCAGGACGTCGACAGCAGATTCGGCAGATGCTGTCGAATCAAGCGGGCGGAGCGATCGCAGACAACGTCTCCCGCCAGCGCTTCCCAGCGCAGCTTCCAGAGTTGGCTGGCCTGATAATGCTCATCATAGAATCCGACTGATCGTTGTTCCTGATTCCATTGATGAAGTGTCTGCATGGCTTCAAAGATCACCAGCATGTGACGGTAGCAGTCCATGCGATCTGCCATTCGCAGTGACCGGAGATCCATGCGGCCATGCAGTTCCGTCTGTAAGGCCAGCGAGGGCGCGACGGCAGCGGCGACTTCCGCGATCCAGAGGCTCAGGTCGTGTCGATGGACGGCGGATGTCTCCTGAAAAAAGACGCCGATCACGGACCTCTGCACCACCGCAATCCTCCCGAGGGCCAGTCGGTCTGTGATGTGTTGTTTACTGAGTTCCAGTTGTATCCAGCGCCGGATGATTCGTTTGGAGAGTGCTTCCAGCAACCAAACCGGTGAACGACTTGGGGCATGGAAACCGTTCTGCCAAGTGTCATGCGGTGCGGAAGAATCGGGTGACAACCACAGTGCAAAGGAAGGACAGTCTCTGAGACCAGCCTCGGCGATACGTTCCGGAGCCAGCAGCCAGACCAGAGGATTACTCCGGAAATTCGATTGCTTGAGCAACGCGTCCGCCACCAGAGTTTCATTCAGGTGCACAAAAGCCATCGCCAGGAAGAACTGATCTCCCGACGTGAGTGGATCGGGCGAGTTTGGTACCGGTGCGGATGATTCCAGGACGCTTTCGGCCGTCAGCCAGAGCAGCAGTCTGATCGTGGATCGCGAAAATCCCATCTTCAAATCGGCCACAGGGTATCGGTGCCACAGCCGTCCCGATATCAGCCGTTCATCACAAATGGATCGTTCGATGGGCCAGCCGGATCGAGCCAGCATTTCCGTGCAGCCAATAGCCAGCGTCTGTTGGATAAGTTGCACACAATCGCGACTCAGACACTTCGGCGCTGCCCGCTTTCGAACGATCAGTGGCAAAGCCTGAACAAGCGGAGTTTTCCCCAGCAGTGCTCGCAGGATCGTCAGCAGATCCGCCTCGAAGCGTGCGACCTGTTTCATAAAGCCTGACCGTGTTGATGGAAACGCTGATTCAACCTGAACCGGCGCGGAGCTGCGGGGCCG
>JAGQPY010000399.1 GCA_020426485.1 Planctomycetaceae bacterium | reverse complement strand
GTTCCATCGTCCCAGCTCCAGGGACGTATTTTCTCCCAATGCAGCCCATCCTCACTGACACTCACGTAGCCTCGATTGTCTTCGGCACGAATTGTGACCCAAAACCTGTCAGCAAACTTCGTCACGCTGGGTTCAAGAAGTCCTCGGCCTTTGTCATTCGTCAATGGAGGACCAACTTCACGGACCTTGAGAATTTCGCCATCAAACGTGGCATGAACTCCGGAGACCATGCGGTTTGTCGGCTCCGGGCCAAATGTGAAGGACATTTGCACGTCACCTGAAGGCATCACGATGCGTTGCCCGCAATTGTTGGTGTAGATGTGTTTGCCTCGCGGATCGTCCCATGCCAGGATTTTTCGCTCTGACCAGGTCCCATCGGCAGAACGTGTTACATAAACTGGATAACGTCCCAGCTGTTCCTTACGAGCGAAGTATTCTCCCTTGTAAAACACGACGTGCCCCAACGCGATGACTGTTTTGGTCTGCGGATGATACTGAGGAGTCACATCGCAGACCGCCGCCATTAAGCCATCGCTTCTCCCTGGAACAGGATCCCGCCCCAGTCCCGGAATCGGTTCCGGTTCACTCCAGGTCTGGCCGAAATCTCTGGATACGACAAAGTGAACCGGGCCGAAGTAGTCAGAGCCGCCGATTTCCTGCAGCGTCATCAGCGCCATCGGTTGACCGTTCTCATCCGGAAGCAGGCAGGCTCTGGGATGAAACCAGGTTTTCCCCTGGCCGCTACGATTCCTCCAGAGCGTCTGTTGTGAGATCGATCCAATAAGGTCTGGCTCAAGAGCCAACGACCATGACCACGTCGAGGCACAGAGCAATGCAGTCATCCATGCGATCGTCCAGCGGTTGGAGATTGTCATGCGAGGTCCGTGATTTTGAGGATTGCAATGCAACGAGTGGTTCTCACGTTGCTGCGGTCGTTATTAAAGGCCAGACGTTTACACTTGATCCCCGGAGGGTATACTGAGATTCCGTCCCCATTGCCCACCTACAGAAGATTCTCAGTTGAGAATCCATCGCCGTACCGATTGTTCTTTTCCGACACGAAGCCGAGAACTGGCCAGTTGACTCCTCACCAGAAAAGTCGAATTGCAATACGAGTAATGTTTTTCGCATTGCTCTTTGGTCTCTGTCCACTCTCAAGGACACTTTCTGCCGACTCAATTGACTTTGAGCGAGACGTGGCATCGATTTTCCGCAATCGATGCCTCAGATGTCACAATGAACGTGACCAACGTGGCGGATTTTCACTTCGCTCTCGCAAATCTGCGATGGCAGGAGGCGAGAGTGGAACCGTGATTGCTCCGGGAGACACCATGTCCAGTTATCTGCTGGATTTAATCACCCCCGTTGACGAGTCTGCCGAAATGCCGAAGGAAGCGGCACCACTGAGTCCCGATGAGATTTCGATCATCGAGAAATGGATCGAATCAGGAGCAAACTGGCCTGGAAACATCGAACTCACGCCCGAACGACTCTGGTCACTGCGGCCCATTGTACGTCCTGGAATTCCTGAAGGAATTGAATCCGCGGATCATTTCGCGATTCGCAATCCCATTGATGTGTTGATTGCGGATAGGCTTGCGAAAGCGAATTTGTCTCCGGCTCCCCCGGCGGATCGGTACACGATTGTTCGTCGTTTGTATCTCGACCTGATCGGACTCCCCCCTTCCCCGCAGCAAGTCGAGGACTTTGTTGGAGACAGTTCTCCCCAGGCATATTCTCGTCTCGTTGACGAACTCCTGGATTCTCCGCACTTCGGCGAGCACTGGGGCCGACACTGGCTGGATTTGGCTCGGTATGCGGACAGCGAAGGTTACCTTGGAGACAGTGAACGCCCGCATGCCTGGGTCTATCGGGAATGGGTCATTGACGCCTTCAATCGTGATCTTCCCTTTGACCAGTTTACGATTGAGCAACTCGCCGGGGACTTGCTGGAGAATCCAACTCTCGACCAGAAGATAGCGACCGGGTTTCATCGCAATACGCTGCGCAATACAGAAGCAGGCGTCGATCTGGAACTATATCGCACGAAGGAAATCGTGGACCGGGTGAACACAACCGGAATGGTCTGGCTGGGGTTGACTCTCGGCTGCGCAGAGTGCCATGACCACAAGCATGATCCGATTAGTCAAACAGAGTTCTATCAGTTGTATTCCTTTTTCAACAACACAGACGACATCGGTGTTACGGCAACCCGGCCATGGGAATTGGCTGAATACGAACAAGCCCTTCAACGCTGGCAACCGAAATGGGACGAGCTGACAACGGAACTGATACCATTCGAGAAGGAAGGACTCACTGAGGAACAGCGGGAAGAAGTTTTCAAAGTCTTTGACGAATACGAGAAGACGACAGATTTCAAGAAGCTGGAAAGCTACTACCGAACGGATGACCTCAACTGGAAGGACCTGCAGGACCGTTTGGCGGCTCATCTTGCCAAACGTCCGCGAAAACCGGTAACCAAAGCCCGAGCCTTCGCGGAACGGACAAAAGATCGCCGCGAGACCTTTGTCCACATTCGCGGGGCCTACAATCGGCCAGGTGAGAAAGTGGCCGCAAATACTCCTGAGGTCTTGCCCGCTTTAATAACGCGCGGAGAAACTCCGGACCGTCTTGATCTGGGGAGATGGCTGTTCGATGAGAAAAATCCCCTCACTGCACGGGTGGCGGTGAACCGGATCTGGCAGCAGTTGTTTGGCATTGGAATCGTCTCCAGTCCCGACGATTTTGGAAGCAAAGGATCTGGCCCAACTCATCCACTGCTGCTCGACTGGCTCGCCAGTGAGTACCGAAACGTCGGGTGGAGCCGCAAAAAGATGGTTCGACTCATTGTCACTTCGTCCACATACCAAATGTCGTCCGCCTACAATTCTGTGCCGGAACAAGCCGAGATGAGTAATCAGCTACTCTGGAGACAGAACAGCTATCGTGTCACGGCCGAGACTGTTCGCGACTTGCATTTGACTGCCAGCGGACTGCTTGATCGAACGATCGGTCGCAAGGGAATTCGCCCTCCGCTGCCGGGGTTTGTGACCGAGGTCGGGCGGAGCGTTGAATGGCCGGTTAGTCAGGGGAGTGAGCGTTATCGCCGCGGAATGTACATCTTCTTTAAGCGGACCGTACCGTATCCAATGTTGATGACATTCGACGCACCGGACGCGACGATTTCATGCAGCCGGCGTGAACGTTCCAACACTCCGCTCCAGGCACTGACCTTGCTAAACGACCCGGTCTTCTTTGAATTTGCTGAATCGCTGGGCCAGGAGATGGCGGCGAAATTCAGCCACGACCCTGAGCAGGCGATCCCGGAAATCTATCTCCGCTGCCTCGGCCGTCCACCAGAAGAATCGGAGATCACTTTTCTGACGGCAGCGTACAATGACTTGTTGCACATCGATCCTCAATCAGAGGCTTCAATGGATGAAATGCATCGCGAAGCCATGATCGGCCTCGTCAGGATTGTGATGAACCTGGATGAGTTCATCACTCGCAACTGAAATCATGTTCAATGACTGACCAACTCACAAATACCGAACGTCGACAGTTTTTCACCTCTTCAGCCAGCGGGCTGGGAATACTGGCGCTGGCATCGCTCTTGCAGGAAGACGGGCTTCTGGCAAATGAAGCGAAAGGCCCCCTGACTCATTTTGCTCCGACTGCAAAGCGGTGCATCTTCCTGTTCATGGAAGGTGGGCCCAGCCAGATGGATCTGTTTGACCCCAAACCGAAACTAAACGAACTCGATGGCCAGCCAATGCCCGAGTCCGTGTTGAATGAGATCAAGTTCGCTTTCATCCAGAAAGAAACCGCCCGCCTGATGGGCAGTCCTCGGAGGTTTAGAAAGTACGGCGAATGTGGAATGGATCTCTCCGATCTGATGCCACATCTGAGTACATGTGTCGATGACATCGCCCTTGTCCGTTCGATGCATGGAGAACAATTCAACCATCTCCCCGGACAACTGATGATGCTCACAGGATCGGCGCTGCAGGGATGGCCCTCTCTCGGCTCCTGGCTGACCTATGGCCTTGGCAGCGAGTCCAACAACCTGCCGAGCTACGTGGCGATGACCACCCTGGGACGCGGCCTGCCTGGCGGTGCCAATAGCTGGTCGAGTGGATTTCTGCCCTCCCAGTATTCCGGGACATTGTTTCGCAATCAGGGTAGTCCGGTGTTGAATCTTGAAAACCCACATGGGATGTCCAGGGAGTTCCAGGGACGGAGTCTCCAGACGATCAACGAATTGAATCGTCTTCGTTTTAACGACGTCGGCAATCCGGAAATTGCCAGTCGCATTGAAGCCTACGAACTTGCCTTTCGCATGCAGCAGACCGCTCCTGAACTGCTCGATCTCTCAGGCGAATCAAAGGCAACTTTGGATGCCTATGGCCTCGATCGGACCGACGATGAAAAAGGAGCAACTGCCGGATTTATGCAATCCTATGCTCGGAATTGTCTGCTCGCACGGCGGATGATTGAACGCGGGGTCCGGTTCGTCACATTGTTCCTCTCAACCTGGGACCACCACAGCAGCCTGAACAGCAGTCTGAAACGTTACACCGAAATTTCCGATCAACCGGTCGCAGCCTTGCTGAAGGATTTGAAGCAACGTGGGTTGCTGGAGGATACGCTTGTCGTCTGGGGAGGCGAGTTTGGCCGGACTCCGTTGGGAGAGAATCGAGTCAACTTCAAAACTGTCACAGGCCGGGATCATCATCCTTATTCCTTCAGCATGTGGCTCGCTGGCGGCGGTGTCAAAGGGGGCCAGGTGATTGGCGAGACCGACGAAATCGGTTGGGGTGTCACCAGGGACCCCGTTCACATTCATGACCTTCATGCAACGCTGCTGCACCTCTTCGGACTGAACCACAAACGTCTGACCTATCAATTCCAGGGACGCGATTTTCGACTCACCGATGTCGCAGGGAATGTTGTTCCCCAGCTAACGGCCAATTCCTTGTAATGCCGGACAACTGCGGAGCCGCGGTGATATCGAAAGACGTTCTGGAAACGATCGAAGTACCCGAGCCCACAAAGACGTGGTATCCGGTGTGACATCGTGATGTGCTGAACTGTGTGGAAGAGACTCTGGATCATGCCGGGTTTCAGGTTCGCCGGAGTCAGCTGTCGGTGTCGAACAACAACCATCGATTCTTCGGTGTGCTGGACATTCATACGCCTCTGGCTGAAGGCGTTTCGCTGTCGGTCGGAGTACGTAACTCCAACGACAAGAGTTTTCCGATCGGGTTCTGCGTGGGGAATCGCACGTTTGTCTGCGACAACCTGGCGTTCTCGTCAGAAGTCGTGATTTCCAAACGGCACACTCGTTTTGGTAACGATCGTTATCAGGAGGGAGTGGCCGCCGCGATTGAGCGACTGAACGAATATCGCGAA
>JAGQPY010000398.1 GCA_020426485.1 Planctomycetaceae bacterium | reverse complement strand
GACCGGCCAGGAACAGAGAACACCTGGCCGGTCGGCCACGGGTGAAACGAAGCGACTTGAGGGACACGACATTAGAATTTGTTTTCCGGGGTCACCGTTACGCTGTGTCGGGCCGGACACGGCGCTCGTTTTGGCAGGAAACTGTCGTCTCAGGCTCAATGCACAGCCAACTGTGTTCGCTGCCGATGATGTATCATCGCTTTCGAACGATTATCCGTCGAACGCTGCCGATCAGGAGGCGTGATTTGAAGAAATGCTCAGCACGATACGGCGTCGGAATTGAAGTTGGACTTCGGTGCAAATAAAGTTCGTCCGCAGAAGAGATGACCGTGAGAATGTGCGGACTGGCGACACCAGCCCGTTTGCGCTGACTTGAAGACATTCGCGATCAATTGCGTTGCGCCATCGACGGGCTCTCTCAAATTCACACGCTGAAGCGGGGTTCAGTGTGACTGCCCGCAAGATTCGGGGCGCGAAAGTACTGGGTGTCGTGACGGAAGCCAAAGCTCAGCCAAACAGCAAACTGAACCTCCAGGTCGACTGGGGCGAGCGTCATTTGCTTGGGCTGGAACACCTGACGGCCGAACAGATCACCACCATTCTGGATCTGGCCGATCAGTTCGTGGAAGCCACTCACAATGGCACTCAGAAGCTCAGCCTGCTGAACGGGACCGTCGTCGCCAACCTGTTCTTCGAAAATTCCACACGGACCAAGACCAGTTTCAACATCGCGGCCCGACGTCTGGGGGCCGACACGGTGGATTTTTCGGCGGCTTCCAGCAGCCTTTCCAAGGGCGAAACCTTCGTCGATACAGCTCTGACGATTGAAGCGATGGGCGTCAACCTGGTCGTTTGCCGCCACAGAACTCCCGGAGCACCGCACCTGCTGGCTCGCCATCTGCGAGCGGGCGTTTTAAACGCCGGCGATGGAACTCACGAACATCCGACTCAGGCTTTGCTGGATATTCTGACGATCCGCCAGCGGCTGGGCAGAATCGCCGGGCTCACGGTGGCTCTGGTTGGCGACATTCGGCACAGTCGAGTCGCCAGGTCCAACATCCATGGACTCACAAAACTGGGCGCGAAGGTCATCGTGTGTGGGCCGGCAACGCTGATTCCGCGAACCATTCGCGAACTTGGAGTCGAAGTCGCTTACAACTTCGACGAAATCCTGCCTCAGGTCGATTGTGTGAACCTGCTGCGAGTGCAGTTTGAACGTCAACGCGGGGCCTTCTTTCCGTCGATTGCCGAATACGCTCACCTGTTCGGCATGAACGGTGACCGCGTCCGGCGTGCTCGGGAAGGTCTGCTGGTGCTGGCTCCCGGACCGATCAATCGCGGAGTCGAACTGACGCCGGAAGTCGCGGACGGGCCGAATTCGGTCATTCTGAATCAGGTTTCGAACGGGCTTTATGTGCGCATGGCGTGCCTGTATCTTCTGGCAAGGACGGCTCAGTCATGACACGTCTGCTGATCAGAAACGGAACGGTGATTGACCCGGCGTCCGGCTTTGAAGACCGAGCTGACGTTCTGATCGCTGACGGCGTCATTCAGGACATCCTGACGGCAAACGAAATTTCCGTCGACGCAGAACGTACCATCGACGCTACGGGCCTGCTGGTCTGCCCGGGTTTCATTGATGCCCACGTTGCTCTGCGAGAGCCCGGATTTGAAGAAGACGAAACCATCGCGTCGGCAACGGCTGCAGCTCTGGCGGGTGGATTCACCAGCATTGCCGCTCTGCCGGACACCAACCCCGTGGTTGACAACCGCGGGTCGGCCGAATTTGTAAAACGTCAGGCCGAGAAGGCCAACAACTGTCGAGTTTTCCCGCTGGGAGCTGTCACCAAGGGAATTCAGGGGCAGGAACTGGCCGAAATCGGGCTGTTGGTGGAAGCCGACGCTGTGGCGTTTACAGATGCCAAGCATCCGATCGCCAATGCCGAAGTCATGCGTCGAGCATTAGAATACACGGGCATGTTCAATCGGCCCGTAATGCATTTTTCCATGGTGCCCGAGCTGTCTCAGGACGGCGTGATGCACGAAGGCTTTGAATCGACACGTCTGGGCCTGCGAGGCATTCCTGCTGCGGCCAGCGATATCATGACCGGCCGAGACATCGCGCTGGCGGAACTGACCGGCGGTCGAGTTCACATCATGTGTATGAATACTCGGGAGTCCGTCGAACGCATTCGTTTGGCCCGAGGTCGAGGCGTCACGGTCAGTGCGGATGTCACGCCGCATCATCTGCTGCTGACCGATACCGTGATGCGAACCTTTGACACATTGTTCAAATGTAATCCGCCGTTTCGGTCGCAGGATCACGTCGACGCCCTCATTGAAGGTGTGAAGGACGGAACGATTTCCGTCATCTCGGCCGATCATCAGCCGCTGGCGATTGAAAAGAAAGCGGTGGAACTGGACGTCGCTCCTTTCGGAATCTGCGGGCTGGAAACTGCACTGTCCATCTGTGTCGAAGCGCTGATTACTCCCGGACATCTTTCGTGGTCACAACTGGTCGCTCGGCTCACAACCGGACCAGCCGAACTTCTGGGACTGCCTCACGGAACGCTGGGCAAAGGGCGAGCCGCAGACGTGACTCTGATTGATCCGAACGAACAGTGGAATGTCAACGCCATGCAGTTCCGTTCGCGCAGTCGAAATACACCGTTCGACGGAAAAAAACTGACGGCACGAGTCGTGGCCACGATTGTTGGAGGTCAGGTCCGCTATCAAACTCGTGATCTGTGATGAATCATCGTACATCGTTTCTGATTGCTGCCGGATCAGCGATCCTGTTTCTCTGTCAATGTGAGAGATTATGACCAACCCCTCGACGACAATGATTGAAGTTCGACAGACACCCAAAAAAGGACGAGGAGTTTTCGCTCGCACGTTCATTCCCAAGGGCACCGAATTCGAACGCGTTCCCGTGCTGGTCATGCCCGCCGGTGAAATTCTGGACGATTCCCGCGACACGGTTCTGCAGCACTACGTGTTCGACTGGGGCAAGAACAAGGTCGCTCTGGCGCTGGGGTTTGGGTCGGTTTACAACCACTCGTACAAGCCAAACGCCCGCTATGACGATTATCCTCGCCGCATCAAAGGCTTCTCGGCTCTGCGAGACATCCAGCCCGGCGAAGAAATTACCATCAATTACAATGGTCATCAGGACGACGACGGACCGGTATGGTTTGAGGTTCTGGAAGATGAACCAAAGAAGAAGACGAAGACAACAAAGGCCGGCAAAAAGAAGCTGAAGAAGGAAAAGAAGCCAGCCGCCTCCAAGACTTCCCGGTCCAAGAGACGAACTCTGGCGGGATAGACCATCAGTCGTCGCGGCTACGTACCTCAGCGTTGAGCCACCACCGGCGGATCGTTGACCCTGCAATCACCGATGCCGCGTTGCGTCGATCGCCGACAGCACGTTCCAAAATAAAAAGCCCGCAGACGAAACGCCTGCGGGCTTTTTCATGAACGTGCTGAAGACAGTTCACCGATCTGCTGTGAGGACTGTTGTGTCGATCGTTCAGTCTTGAATTTCAAAGCGTGGAGCAGTGAATTCGTCCTCGCCTTCCGCAGGGGCTGCGGATTCCGCCGTCGGTCGATTCGCAGAACTTGAGGTGTTGCTTCCGGTGTATGTCGAACTGCTGCCGGAACCGGATGAATTCGAACTCTTGCGAACTTCGTCTTCGAAGCCCTGCATGCCCTTTTTGAACTCGGACAGTCCGCGTCCCAGATTACGGGCGACTTCCGGAAGTCGCTTTCCGAATAACAGCAGAGCGATGACGCCGATGATCAGCATTTCCTGAGGACCAGCGCTGAACCATGCAAACGTTGTCGATGAGGACAACGGCAACAGGATTGATTCCAAAGCTGACATTGCTACGCCTTCTTTTCAATGATCGCTGACAATTGATCCCGACGATCGCGGGTGAAACTCGTGAACTGGACGGTTGGTTGACGATCCGATGGCAAACGCCAGGCAGCTGACGCTCAGCGGGTGTCGCAACAGAAGCTCGCACAGAAAACACGTTCAGTGTTCCGGCGACTAAGCCACTGGTCGTCCTGAAGAATTCGTCTCGGCACCAATTTGCGGACAGAGTTCAGGGACAGTACGTCTGACAGACGTCCCGGCTTTCGCACGGGCATCATCAGCAAACACATGCTCCGCCATTGAACGCAGACATCAGACTTTGTGTTCGATCTTTTCTGTTCGACCGGAACCAACGTCCGTGGAATCATCTTCCTCCGCGCCTTCCTTAATTCCTTTTTTGAACGCAGAAAAACTCTGCCCCAACGATTTAGCGGCGGTCGGAAGGCGATTTCCAAACAGCACCAGCACAACGATGCCGACAATCGCCAGTTCCCAGAACGACAACCCAACAATGGCCAACGATGTTGATGCGTTTATGGCTGTCAGAAGATTCAGCATAGATGAACTCCGAAGAAATGCTTCTCAGAGATATAGAGATCGGGGGTGAAAAACGGGGAGAGACCGGAAAGCATCAGCTGCAGTCAACGAATTTCGCAACCAGACGGAACTCTCTTCCGGCGGTCGGGCGGGGCATATTGCCACCAGACTAACGCGCGGATGTCCGCATTATATCGAGACAATCACCAGAATTTATCCGGGAATGCCAAAAACCGCGCTGTTCTCAGCCACAGCATCTTTCCGGCGTCAAAACAGGCAGTGTGCAAACGGTGAATTCGTAATTCTGCCGGGTTTTGATTCTCGACGGGGTTTGGCGAGGATCAGCGATCGAGAGTCAGGTAGTAGCGATAATAGGAGTCGATTCGCTCCCAGCCGCCGGATTCGTACACTCCCTGAGCCACCAGGTTGGTCACTTCCGTCTCCAGTTCCAGTCGCAGCGCGCCCGTGCTGCGGCCGAATTCAATGACGGTTTCCATCAGCAGACGGCCAAGCCCCTGCCGGCGGCGATGGCTGGTGACAAACAGATCGTTCAGAACCCAGACAGATTCCATCGACACCGAGGAAAACAACGGATAAAGCAGCGCGAAGGCTGCTGGTTCGCCGTCGACCGTCGCCAGGAAAACGACGGCTTCTCCGTTGGTGAGTCGATGAGTTAAATAGCTGCGAGCACGGTCCGGATCAGAATCCACGCGACACCAGACTCGATACTCGTCAAACAGCGGAACAATCTGCTCAACGTGTTCAGTGGTGGCGTGAATCACCTCCACCGCGCTGTCATCTGATTCGGTCATGCGATTCCTCAGTCGCTCTGAAAAGGCGCGTTCGTAAGAAGCAACCTGAATGTGGGCAGGACCCAACGCCGCGAAGTGATTCACATCGCTTCACCTGATGGCACACAATGCCTGTCCTGCGTCCGAAAAAATAAAATGTCGTGCCTCACTCATATGGCATCTTATCGCCCGGAGTGTTCTGTCTTGTTTAACCCGTG
>JAGQPY010000397.1 GCA_020426485.1 Planctomycetaceae bacterium | reverse complement strand
GGCACCAAACTGCTATTTTGCGACCCACACTTGTGCTGTTCAGTCCTGTCATACTGAACTTTGTGATAAAGCAGGCGCCTCCCTGACCGCGATTTTCGGACAACAGTTCCATGGCCGTTTTCCTGATTGGCACACTCGACACCAAGGGCAACGAAATCGCATGGTGTCGAAATCGATTCGAAGCACTGGGCATCGCCACAGTCGTGGTCGATGCAGGGTGCCTGGGAAGTCCGCTCACAACGGCCGATGTCACGCGTGATGAAATCTTCGCTGCTGCGGGAACCAGCCTGGCAGATGTGATTCAGCAGGGTGACCGTGGAACGGCTGTTTCTCTGGCAGCCAAAGGCGTGTCGCAGCTCCTGAATAAAGCCGCGGCCGAAGAACGAGTTTCAGGAGTGCTGGCACTCGGTGGCTCCGCCGGAACAACTATCGGTACCACTGCCATGCGGATGCTGCCGCTGAGAATTCCCAAGGTGATGGTCAGCACCATGGCTTCCGGGCAGACTCGACCGTATGTCGGCGGTCGAAACATCATCATGATCAATTCGGTGGTCGATATCGCCGGCATCAATATCATCAGCCGCACCGTGTTGACTCAGGCCGTCGATGCCATGTGCGGAATGGTCACCAACACCGGCCGCGATGAGGCATCAGGGGGATCTCAGCGACCACTGATTGCAGCCACAATGTTCGGTGTCACCACACCGTGCGTGCTTCACGCTCAGAAGATCCTGGAACAGGCGGGTTACGAAGTCGTTGTCTTTCACGCTACAGGCAACGGTGGCGAAGCCATGGAAGGTCTGACTCGCGACGGTCATTTTGTCGGAGTCCTGGACATCACCACCACAGAACTGGCCGACGAATTGGTCGGAGGCGTCCTGTCCGCTGGACCCAATCGACTGACAGCGGCGGCCGAAACGGGAATTCCTCAGGTAGTCTCCGTCGGCGCGCTGGATATGGTGAATTTTGGAGCTCCGGAAACAGTACCGGAAAAGTTCCGCGAACGAACGTTCTATCAGCACAATCCCACGGTGACGCTGATGAGAACGACCTTGGACGAATGTGAAGCTCTGGGACGGGAGATCGGTCGCAAACTATCAGCTGCTCACGGTCCGGTTTCAGTCCTGTTTCCATCGCTGGGCGTTTCGGCGATCGACTGCGACGGAAAACCGTTCGACAACTGGGCCGCTCGCATGGCGCTTTGGGAAGGTCTTCGTTCAGCATGCTCGCCGGACACGGAACTGCGGCTTCTGCAGAATCACATCAACGATCCGACCTTCGCCGAAGCGGCCGCTCACAAACTTCTGCAACTGATCCACCAGACCGATACTGCCTCCATCGATCGCGACTGATCAACAATCACTGTTCCTGACACAGGCCGTCACTCCCCAAACACAATCTCTTCTTCGTCATGATCTACCTTGAAGATCACAAACAATTCCGCATTGCAACACTCTGCGCGTTGTATGTGGCACAGGGCATTCCCTGGGGATTTGTCACGGTGACGTTTGCGGCCTGGCTTGCTCAGCCCGGCGTCGGAATGCAGGCATCACAGATTGGCCCGATCATGGCCGTGGCCTCGCTGCCGTGGTCGTTCAAGTTTATCTGGGCTCCCATCCTTGATCGCTGGACATGGCCTGCCTGGGGACGTCGGCGACCGTGGATTCTGTTTGCTCAGGGAATGGCCATTCTGATTCTCAGCAGCATGCTGTTCGTCGACGATCCCGCCGCACTGATCTGGTATCCATCTCCGGACGGATCGACATTAAGCGACACCATTCTGCGGATTGTTCCGGGGCCGCTGGCCGCCATCATCCTGTTGGCCAACGTCTTCGTGTCGATGCAGGATGTTTCCGTTGACGCACTGGCTGTTGATCTGCTGGAAGAAAACGAACGTGGTCGAGCCAACGGGCTGATGTATGGTTCCAGCTATCTCGGAACCGCCATCGGTGGAGCCGGATTGGGAAAGATCGTGGCGTTGTATGGCATCAATGCCGGATTGGTGGGACAGGCACTGATGCTGTTTCTGATCATGTTGCTGCCATTGCTGACTCGGGAACGACGCTCGGATCGAACGAAAGCAAGGTCCGGGATGACGGATCTGGGTGAGACACCTCAACTTCCACCCGTCTCACCAGAACAGGCCTCGGAGACATCCACTGACCAGCCGCCTGTTCAGTTGTGGCACCAACTGAAGCTGGCATTCCGTGTCCCCGCCACGCGCTGGGGCATGCTGATCGCAGTCACGTCAAAGGTCGGTATCGGCGTCCTGTCAGCCGTCTTTGTGTCTCATTTGCTGCAGCACGCCGGATGGACTCAGGAGGAATACACGGATGTCACGGGAGGATTTGCGGTCGCCCTGGGACTGATCGGTTCCGTGGGTGGCGGTCTGCTGGCGGATCGATTCAGCCAGCGAACGACGATTCTAACAACGTCACTGCTGCTGAGTCTGATCTGGCTGATTCTGGGAATGTTGCCAGACCTGCTTCATCAAAAATGGCTCGTCGTAACTCTCTTGCTGTTGGAAGAATTCCTGCTGGCCATTCTGTCAGTCTCGCTGTTTTCGCTGTTCATGGCGATTTCGTCACCTGCCATCGCAGCGACTCAGTTCACGGCCTACATGGCCCTGATGAATCTCTCCACGACGATCGGCAATTACGCTGCAGCGACGTTAAGCGTCCACTTTTCCATCGGAGGAATTCTGTTGATCACGGGAGCATTTCAGGCTCTGACTGTCTATCCCGTGATCATGATCGACACTCAACAGACGCGCCGCTTGCTGTCGTCGCCCAACGCCGACTGAAACCACGACGTTTTCCCGGAATTCGGCAGACTTCCCTCCCACGACGCCGTTCAGAGACTGTCCGGCCGTCTAAAATCGGCTGACATATCAGCGCTGCCCAAGCGGTGCGCGATTCGCATGGTCTGTCTCGTGCTCCGCACCGCCTGGCGTGGTCATCGCGAATGCTTTGCTACAGTCACACTTTTTGCCGGAAGGCTGTTCTCCACGATCCAATGGTGTCTGCAAAACCGAATCGTTTCCCTCTGTCCACCGACCGCACGTCCCGGACCGGTTTCAAGTCCGCACTGTTCGTCAGCTTGCTGCTGTGCTGTGTGCACACCTGCCTCGCTCAGGAAAAGAATTCGGTGGCGGAAGAATCGCCCGCTGGGTCGACGACGATCGTCCCAAAGCAGCCGGATCGTACGGTCCGCATCGCAACTTTCAACACGAGCATGAACCGCGGTCGTCCTGGAGCACTGCTTGCAGATCTGATGGCTCATGATCGACAGATTGAAGACGTTGCCGCTATCCTCCGAACGGTTCGGCCTCAGATCGTGCTGCTGAATGAGTTCGACTTCAGCGAAGGCAACGTCGCGGTCGACCTGTTCCGCTCCAGTTTCCTGGAAGCTCCACTGAACGGATACCCGAACGCCGAACCGATCCATTTTCCGTTCTGTTATGTTCCCAGCGTCAATACCGGAGTGCCATCGGGAATGGATCTTGACCAAAACGGCAGCTCCGATGATCCCGCGGATGCCTTTGGTTTTGGTGCTTTTCCGGGACAGTATGGCATGGTCGTTCTGTCACGGTATCCTGTCGCGACGGAATCGATTCGCACATTTCAGACGTTCCTGTGGAACAGCCTTCCGGACGCAGCCGTTCCGCGAAATCCGGACGACAATCAGCCATGGTACAGTGAATCCGCGTGGACAAAGCTGCGACTGTCTTCAAAGAATCACTGCGATGTACCGATCACCATCGATGGCAGTCGGACGGTGCACCTGCTGATTTCTCACCCGACGCCTCCCGCGTTTGATGGACCGGAAGACCGCAACGGCCGCCGCAATCACGACGAAATTCGCTTCTGGGCCGAATATCTTTCAGGTCCTGACAAGGCATGGATCATTGACGACCGGCAACGTTCCGGCGGACTTTCGAAAGATCAACCGTTCGTAATTCTGGGTGACCTGAACGCCGATCCGCATGATGGAGACAGCTTTCAGAATGCCATTCATCAGCTCCTCAATCATCCTCGAATCCATTCCCCGATGATCCCCGAAAGTCAAGGTGGCCAACAGGCCGCAGTGGAGCAGGGTGGCGTCAATGAAGATCACAAAGGACCACCCCAACACGACACCAGCGACTTTTTTGATCGAACGGTCGGCAATCTGCGCATTGATTACATTCTTCCGTCGACAAACCTGACGCCTGTGCAGTGTGGCGTTTTCTGGCCGGAAAACGGTGAGCCTTTCAGTGAAGCGATTCGATGCTCCGACCACCGGCTGGTTTGGATGGATTTAAAACTCCACACAGCCGCTCCCGGAAATTGACGGAAGTGCTGAGTGGATCCCTGCCCCTCGCAGGAACAGCCAGAGCATACTGTGCCGAACACCGGTGTGCTGGTGGAACCTGACCGATCCACAAACGCCGCTGAAAGATATGCTTCACTCCGTCGCAGGCAGTCCGCAGAATGCCATCGACAACCGTTCCCCCCTGGAACTTAAGAGACTCACATAGATTCAGAGCTTCATGCGACGAAACATCATGCTGACACTGGCCTACGACGGCACAAATTACTGCGGGTGGCAGGTGCAGCCGGACAGCCTGTCTATTCAGGAATGCGTCGAACGGGCGACGGAACAGCTGACGGGAACCAGAAGCCGAGTGCTCTCTGCCAGCCGCACAGATTCCGGAGTTCACGCTCTGGGGCAGGTCGCCAGCTTTGTCACGGAAAGCACGATTCCCATCGAACAGTTTCGTCGAGGACTGCAGCGATTTCTTCCGGAAGACATCGCCGTTGTTCAAAGTCAGCAGGTCAGTCTGGAATTTCACGCCACGTATTCCGCCGTCCGAAAGCGATACCGTTACCTGATGTATGATGGTCCCATCCTGCCGCCGTTTCTCAAAGGGCGAGCACTCCATTCCCACCGAGCACTCAGGCTGGCTCCGATGCAGGCAGCATTGAGCAGTCTGCTGGGAACCCATGATTTTCGCTGTTTCGAAACGCAGTATCCCAACAAAGCCACCAGCGTTCGCACCATCATGGAAGTATCGATGACGCGACTGCCGAACTGGTTTCCATGGACAGCGGATCACATCTGGCAGCCCCAGAATCAGCGACCTCACGAGGCACCGGATGCCGCTGTGATCTGCTTTGAAATCATGGCCGACGGATTTCTGTACAATATGGTTCGAGCAATCGTGGGCACTCTGATTCGTATCGGACTGGAACAGGAACCTCCCGAACATCTGGCTCAGGTGATCGAGTCACTCGACCGCCGCCAGGCGGGCAACACTGTTCCACCGGAAGGTCTCTACCTGGTAAAGGTCGATTATCCGGAAGAACTGTTAGTGTGTTGAATTTACCAACCGAACTGACCGAAATGGCGTACACAGAAAAACGCACAAACTTCGACACTTCTCGCTGATCGCCACCAG
>JAGQPY010000396.1 GCA_020426485.1 Planctomycetaceae bacterium | reverse complement strand
AATCAGATCGCGTTCCACGAATCGTCGGATGTCGCGTTCCACATGTTCCAGTGATTCACGAACAGCTCGTCGTTGACTGAATCGCTGAAAAGAAGCTTCCGAACGCTCGAGTCGTCGCTGGCTGGAAAACAGCTTGTGAAGCGTGCCGGAATGAAATCCCGGCTTCAACAGCCGCGCGCCGTCTTCTCCGTGAGACCCGATGACGACCGGATCCAGTGTGGGAACTCGATTGGCGGCATACAGACGCCAGTTCTCCTTCAGTTCCCAGACCAGAAATCCAAAGATACCCGGCAGAAAGACGATGTTGAACCATGTGATCGGTCCCGCCAGTGCGATGCCAAGATACGGAGTCAGCGTTCGGCGCATCTGTTGTTCAATGACCAGAATCACCGGCAGGAACATCTTGTGAGCGACGGTCACGACAGGAAAATGCTTCACCGGATGCAGTGTCGGTTCAATCAGCAGATTGACGTAGATTCGCAGCAGGAATGCGACAAACGACCAAATGACGCCAAGAAATGCCTTCGCCACGATCGTCACTTTGGTTTCTCCGCTGTGAAACCGAAGCCACTCGTCGACGGCGTAGATAAAACGTTCCAGCAGATTCAGCAGCCATTTGAAGAAGTCAATGATCCAGTCCAGCAGAGCGACCAGAAATCGTGACCGCAGATCATGCCACGCATTGGCCAGCCATTCCGCCGTCAATTCTTCAGCATCGCGTCCCAGCCGCGAGTTCATGGCAAGACTCAGCAGGACCGCCACGGCACCCACCCACCACCAATCCAAGGGAGGTCGCAGCAGAATCGATGGCACGACTCGACAACCCAGCAGCGCCAGAATGACCGGACTGACCAGTGTTCGTCTCAGGCGAACAAACCACCGGCTTCGCCAGAACTTCTGAATGAGCGGAAAGTTCAGTACTTTCAGCGGGATGTCGTAAATGACGCGGCGAACACCGCTCCAGATATAGCGGACCACATTCCACATCACCTGCCGAAAGTTGGGCAGATGAATCAGTGCCATCAGCAGAAACCCGACAAGAATCACGGGCGGCAGAGCGTCCTGAATCGGAAGGCCATGGTGCTTCTGTGCGGCAGCTCGTGCTTCCGTCAGTGTCAGCACTTCTTCAACATCGACGGACTCTTCAGAAGCGGTGACCGCTCCTTCTGCAGAAGACAGTTCCTCCATTTCGCCGTCCACGGATTCCGTCGGCTTCGCAGCCACATTGATTGAATCCTCTGAAAGCTGGTTTCCTTCCGATGAGTCATTCTCCGGAGAAGAGTTTATCGCTGCACCTGCGACCGTAGTTGCGTCTGATGCCGAGGCCACTTCTGTTGAAGTCGAGACGTCAGAGGAGGACGTCAATGGTGAATTCGTCGCGGGGACAGAACCGTCCACTTCGGATGACATTTCCGGATCAACAGAATTGGCCAAGCCGTCGTTTGCCGCTTCACGGCCTTTGCTCTCGTCTGTGGCCACACTCTCGCCACCGCCGACAACGTTCTCGCCACCACTTTGCACTGCCGTATCTGCCGTCGACGGGGACTTCGAGTGTCGTCCGGTGATCAAACCCACCAGATGGTGCGCGCCAATCACGATGACGAACGCTCCGCCGAAGGGGATGGCAATGAACAGAGTCAAAAAGCGACCGATGTGATAACCGAAAGCCAGAGAGCTGACGACCTGCAGCCAGCGAAGATAGAACTCACCTCGTCGATAGACGCCATCCAGGCTGACGTCAAGGCGATCATCTGTACGCAGCAGGTGATCGCCACGAATCAGTTCTCGCGGATGAGTCAGGTCGGGCAACTTCAGATCGTTACGGCTGATGGCATCTCGAAGATACCCCATCGTCAGGTAGCCGCGTTCAGTGATGCAGTCGAGTGACTCTTCGATCATCTTGTCGAAGGCTACTTTTTCCGGCACGCTCTGTGGATTCAGTCCAACGTTCAGCAGCGCGTTCTGCATTGCCGGACGCATTCGAAGCCGCATCTGGTCTTCTGCAAGTTCAGCCGCTTCATGAATCAGCCGCGCCAGTCGGGCCCGCTCGTTACCGCTCAGTCGCACCGACACCAGACGAGCCGCGGAGTGAGCCAGATGTTTGGCCATCATGACTTCGCGAAGATTTCGCAGCGGACGGCTTAACGGTCGCCTGCCGCGCGAGACAATCCATTTCACCAGATCGACCTGAAACGTCGTGCGTTCATGGTCCAGGCAGACCTTCTGGAGGTCGTACAAAAGTCGCTTGTCGGAATTCCAGAAACCATGAGTCGAATTCTGGAGGAGCTCCCACAGCGACTGTCGCCATTCTTCCAGATCGCCCTCCGAAAACTTCAACGCCTGCTGCAGTCTCGCAGCCAGATCGATCATGTCTTCCCGAGCAAACGCGACAGCGGATTCTCGGTCCGGACCGGAGACGCCGGAATCAGCGGCTTTCATGGCGGCGACGGCGGCCGAAACAGTGTTGCCGCGCGCTTTCCAGCGCTCCCGCCTGCGAAGCAGTCGAGCAAAACTTGCCGGCGATGGTTTCACCGCCAGCCGGTTGACCCAGCTTTGCCGTTCAAAGGCAACTCGCTCTTCGTCCCTCGCGGTCCCGGAAACAAGATCCGGATCGACCGCACCGTAAAGACGACATTCGTTGAACAGTGCGTCGGCTTTGACGGACGGGCTGAACACGCTTTCCAGATCCGTACGTCCGGCAATCGACGGAAACCAGACGGCCACCAGATCCGGCGAGAATTTTGACAACTGCAGATAGGTGGCGGCAAATTCGCAATAAGCTTCGACATGCGAATCAATGTCAACCAGTCTCAGTTCCGCCCGAAGAACAGAGTGAGCTTCGTCGAATTCCACCTGACCGATGCGGTTGATGCGTTCTTCGACGCGAGCCCGCGTCAGCCGACCATCCTCCACCTGCTGGCGATGCGTCAGGTCGATGCAGCCATGAAACAGCCTGGACCACAGCAGCAACAGCAGTTCCTGTACGGGTTGAGTTTCAAGTTCATGTTCTTCCGGCTGAGCGACCAGCACAGCCTTTGCGGGAAGGGCGAGGAAGTCTTCGAGCCCCAGTTCGTCCGGGTGAGCCAGACTCCGGATATCGTCCGCTCGAACAACCAGCACGTCCGTGTGTGGAATGCGAGTGGAAAGTCGAGCGTAGCCGTGCAGTTCCCGCATGATTCGCCGCACAACACGCGGTTCGACCAGGTAGGCCTCTTTCCCTGTCTGCCGAATCGCTCGACGCAGTTCCGGAATTCGTGTTGAGACGTTGGCGGATGTCACCGAAAAGCTAACTTTGTTGGAAGGGAGATGGGGAACTCACAATTCGTGGGACTGTCTGATGAGGAATGCGTTCGCAAAGCTGATTGAAGAAACCCTGTTTCCGTTGAGTCAAGTTTTCATAACAACCATCGAGAGCGTTTCCAAGCGGTAGCTCGCATCAGCGGCGAAGCCTCCCTGCGCAGCCCATTCGTTCCAGTGAGTCTCGATTCATGTCGACGCAGACAAAAGCCGGTGCAGATGAAAAACAACGGATGTGGCTGACTCATGATGTCGGGATTCTTCTGTCCGTGTGTTCGAAAACTTCATGACATACCAAACTGTGATGCGGCCGGTCCCTGAATCGGTGTTGCCGTCAGACTTCCGATTCGGCAACGCCGAAGCAGCAAGCGACGCCGTGTGGGCAAAGGAACGCCGTTGCTGCCGACGATGATCAGGAACGTGGGATTTTTCCGTTTTTTCAAGGTAAGCCTGCTGGTCACCGTTGCCGTCCGCAGTCTAGCGACGAACCATTTTCGAGGGAAATGGTTCCTCAACAGACGTCCGTCGCCACCGGTTTCAGCCTGTCGCACCAATGAAATTGGTCGTGAGTTCAACCGATCACGGGATGCGACGCGGCGCAGGGCGTTCTGTGTCCGGAGCAGCACACAGAGTTCTTCCCATGCGGCGTTTTCATTGATGCTTCACGCGGTCAGTAATGAGGCTTACTCGGGTCGCCGGATTCGTTTCTGCACCCCGGAAGGATAAGACACTGTTGCGACCGCAAATCGACGAATTTTCGAACCACAAGTGTCGGGAAAACGCCAGACCACAGATCAACATGTTCGCCCGGGAAGTGGTTCAGACTCCGATGAGGCGAGCGTAAACGGCTCGGGCAATGCCGGGATCTTCGGTGCCTTTGACAATCGCTCTGCCGTCCGGAAACACGGTGATTTCCAGATCGGAATCAGCAAGGGCCACTCGAACCAGAAACGCATTCGACGTGACCGCTCCCGAGGGCTGCAATCGCAGACTCAGTTCGTGAAGCGATATCTGAATTCGGTCAGGCGGAACGACCTGCACGGCATTTCGACCGCACAGAATCGTCGACCCCGAGGATTGATGGCCATTCAGCCAAAGTCGCTCCCCGGACCTGCAGGCGGGGCAAGTGCTGCTGTCTCGCAGTCCGGAAACATCAAGCTGTCGGAATGAAAGATCCCAGACATCAATGATGGTCAGCTTCTGCGGAATCTTGTCCGGCTGGTCCGAATGAGTGAGTATTCGAAGTGCCATGGCTGCCTGCAGCGAAGCGATGACGCCGATCGCCGGGCCGAGCACACCGGCCGTGTCGCAGGTTTCAGTGCTTCCCGTTGGCGGCGGAGACGGCATCAGACAGCGAAGGCATGCCGAATGCCCCGGAATCACGGGCATCATCTGCCCATGGCTGCCCGTGCATCCGGTAAAGATCCAGGGGATACCGCTTTCCAGCGACACATCGTTGATCAGATAGCGAATTTCAAAATTGTCGGTGCCGTCGAGTATCAGGTCCGCACCCTCTGCAAGCCCGCGAATATTCCGGAAGTCGACGTCTGCCACAATCGGCTCAAGTTCAACTTCGGAATTAACGGCCCGGAGTCGCTCCACAGCAGCAATGGCTTTCGGAAGATGCTGTCCTACATCAGATTCGGTGTAGAGACTCTGCCGCTGGAGATTCGTCAGCTCAACAAAGTCTCGATCAACAATTCTCAGCTGACCAATTCCCGCGCGAACCATGCTGTCCGCCAGCACGCACCCCAGCGCGCCGCAGCCAATCAGCAGCACGCGAGAATCCCTTAAACGGATCTGCCCCTGCTGGCCAATGCCGTGAAACAGCATCTGTTTCTGATAACGGGAAAGTGGTGACATGGCGTGGAGCGTGTGAGGCCGCCTGTTGACGAAAAAAACGGAAACATAACGAGTGGAGACTTCTGCTGCGGCGAGCAGTCAGGCCGGATTCACCATCGCGCGTTGAGCTGAAGGCTTCTGCCATCTGAGTCTGCCCCGCACGTCAGAAGCTGTCTGAAAAAGGGCACTGCCGCTCTCCGGACAGCAAACGGGGCAGTCTCCAACGCCCTGAAGAGAATTCGTAGCCGAATTCGTAAGAATTCGGAAGCCGGGCCATGCTCGTCAGAAGTCTCACGACTTCTGCTACGGTCCTGACGACTTC
>JAGQPY010000395.1 GCA_020426485.1 Planctomycetaceae bacterium | reverse complement strand
CTGGGTGATTCATTCGTTGATGCCGAAAGGCGTTGAGCACATGTCCTGATGCGTCGTGGCACCAATCCGCAGATGTGATTCATTCGTTGATGCCGAAAGGCGTTGAGCACTATGAAGACGCTCATCTTTTTCACTGGCGTGCTGGTGATTCATTCGTTGATGCCGAAAGGCGTTTAGCACTTTCAGCGAAGAACAAAGAAATGAACTGATTCTGGGTGATTCATTCGTTGATGCCGAAAGGCGTTGAGCACTTGCTCCGCCGGACGTGGCGGTTCCTCCGTTTCCGGGTGATTCATTCGTTGATGCCGAAAGGCGTGGAACGCGGCAGGAAAGGCGATGAGATCATGGCGTTGTTTCTGCGAAGGAAAGACTGACAAATGACATCGGAACCGATCGGCTGTTTGGGGCGGATTCTGCAGTTGCTGGGGGTTTCGGTTCCGTCAGCGACGAAAGCGGATGTTCTTCCGTATCGACATCGCGATGATTTTTTGTCGCCGGCTGAGCTTTCGTTTTACCATGTGCTGCTGCAGGCGGTGAACTCGCGGTTTGTGGTGTGCCCAAAGGTGAATCTGTGGGACCTGTTCTTTGTCGCTCGGCCGCATGAAAACAGGGGAGCCAGGGGCAGGATTGACCGCAAGCATGTGGACTTCGTTCTGTGTGAGCTGCGCACAATGCGTCCGGTGTGTGCGATCGAACTGGATGACCGAAGTCACCACAAAGAATATCGACGGCAACGAGATGCATTTGTCGACGAAGTGTTTGCTACGGCAGGTCTGCCACTGCTGCACGTCACTGCAGCTCGAACCTATTCCATCGCTGAACTGGCTTCACAAGTCGCTGAAGTCACGCAACACCAGCAAGCAACTCCGGCTATCTCACCAAGCCGCGGCAGTTCGACAACAACGGCGTTCCCCAAGTGCGGTTCCGAGCTGGTGGAACGCACGTGAATGACTGCAGCAGGTTACTCCGCTGGGAACTGCTGGCGAGTGATCCCCTGGAAGATGATCGGATGACACTCCATCTGCGCTCTGTCGGTCATGTTCGCAGACGGTGTCAGGGCTGATCTCTATGTTACCGTATGCAGCTCAGATCGGCCGCGGTCATTCGTTCATCGTGCAGTGCGGATGCGATGAGGAGACCATCGGCACCAGCTGCCTCAGCGGCCCGAACGTCCGCCATCGATCGCACGCCGCCGCCGGTGACCAGTTCGACATCAGGCAGCATCCGGCGAATGTCTGAACAGTTCGGCAATGTCGGAATTCCACGTGATGTGCCGACGGCGGCCAAATCCAGCAGAATCATTCGGCGATAGCCCGCGTCAAAGAAAGTGCAAGCCAGTGTTGTCGCATCCTGTTGTTGCCAGTCCGGAAGGGGCGTCAGCGGTCGCCCGTTCTTCAAATCCAGGCTGATGACCAGTCGATCTGAATCGAGGCACTGCAGAAATTCGTGAGCGGCGTCGGGGCCCGGAAGTGTTTCCAGTCCGATAATGATGCTGTCAACACCCAGATCGTTCAGCCGTCGCAGGTCATCGACAGATCGCACTCCGGCATCCACAATCAGGTGAACATCCGGTTCTGTCAGTTCGGCAAGAAGACAGGAGTTCGCGGACCCAGTCAGGATGGCGTCGAGATCTGCAATGTAGAAAGTGTCGACGTTAAAATGATCACGCAGGGTTCGCAGGATCACCGACGGATCATGTGACAGCGTGAGTCGGCTTTGCAGCGGCTGATAGCGATCGCGCTGCCCACCGATGCCTCGCACGGCAATACCGTTCATCACGTCAATCACGGGAATAATCTTCAATCGGGACTCCTGAAATCAGAATCGTCTGCACTTCGCGAACGCAGGGATATTCCTCCGGAAACTGGTCGGCGTTGGGTTGAGTTCCGTCCGACAACCATGACAATACCGATCGAGTATCACGACGCTGATGAGGTTCAACAAGTCATCGCGACATCGATCGATAAACGAACGTGAAGTGACTCATTATTGCGTATTGATGTCCGGTACAGCCGGACCTACTGTTTCCTGAGGTCAAAGCGCCCAACGGAAGCGTTTCGGCGCTTGGGCGCTATCCACGTCAAATCACAATCCACGCCACCGGGTCAAGGGCGAAGCCCTTGGGAAAGCAACAGATTATGGCCGCCAAGCCATCCGTGATTATCAGCGCATTTGCTGATGAAGCCGCCAACCATCGCACCGCTCTGGAACAGATGACTGCGCTGGCAGCCATCGGCATTCGAAACTACAGCCCTCGATTTATTGACGTCCTGGGTGACGGCAAGATCGAACATGTCGTGGATCTTTCTCCCGAAAAACTGCAGCGGCTGAAGGAATATCACGCGGAATACGGTGTCAGTGTCACCAGCATCGGCGCGCGTGTGGGTAAGGTGAAGCTGAAGGATGTGGACGATGGTTCCCACAACAAGTTTGTTCCGATCGCGGAGTACCTTTCGGGTGAAGTCGCCAGGACAATCGCAGCGGCGAAAACATTGGATACAAAACTGATTCGAGGTTTTTCTTTCTATCATCCTCGTGGGACGCGACCGGAAGACAGTCTGGACGCTGCATCCGATCAGATCCGCCAGATCGCTCAGCGTTGTGCTGATGAGGGTCTGGTCTACGGGCTGGAAATTGAACCCAATCTGGTCGGTGAAACCGGTCCGCTGCTGGCCGAGCTGGCTAAACGAGTTGACCATCCGAACATGGTTCTGATCTTTGATGGCGGCAACGTGGCCGCTCAGAACAAGAATCCGGTTCAGGTGTTCGAAGAATACCGCGCGACGGTTCCGTATCTGGGCTGGATGCACGTGAAGGATTACCGCATTGATCCTTCGCTGGTCTGGACGGGTGCTGTCGACGAAGAACGCCTCAAAAACTTCGTCCCGGCTAACGCCGGCGATGCAGGTCATGAACTTATCTTTCGCGACCTGCGTGAAGAACTTCCGGGCATTCAGGAGCGGCTGAACAAACTTGGAATTCCCGGGTTTTATCTGGAAACTGAGCCTCACCTGAAAGGCGGAGGACAGTTTGGTGGCTTCAGTGGTCCGGATGGAATGGGCGTCGCGGTGCGGGCTCTGTGTTCGTGTCTGGACTATGCGGGAATCGGATACACGCTTCGCAGTTTTGCTGACATTCGCCAACTGCGAGGATTCTGACGGTCCCCGTCCGTGCACAATCCTGTGCGGACTTCGTGAAATCTGCTAACGCCGAAGCTCTTTGAGTTTCGGCGTTTTTTTATCGTCGGATGCATTGCAAGGTACTGACTTCGCATTGGTTTCTTGAAGAGATCTGCACCGAATGGTTTCAGCGTTCGAGTCATCGCAGTCGCTTTGTCGGATTTCTGGGCAGACCAGACGGCATTCTGGGAAAACCTGAGCTAGGTTTTGAATGTTGCGTTTTTGCAGCGTTCTGAATCCCCGGATTCTTCGTCACGATCGATACGAGTGCCATGACCGACTCCATCAGCAATGACAACTCGCCTGCCTCAACGTTGCCGGGCGATCAGATCAGTTCCGCAGCGTGTTTCAACGGCCATTCCTCGGACAATGACTCCGCCACCGATGTTTGCCGCCGCAAGATCTCCGTCGTACTTTGGCTGAGCGCTATTTTGATGTTTGGTCTGCTGATTCTGTCGCGCAGCGGAGCCGATCCGGACCTGTGGGGCCACGTGACGTATGGTCGGGAAGTGATTCGGGACGGACATCTGCATCCGACCACAACATGGTCCTATGCTGTGGAAGGATATCGCTGGATCAACCACGAAAACATCGCTGAACTGGTGATGGCTGCTGCAGATCTCGCGGGCGGACAGACAGCTCTGCTGCTGGTCAAGTCGCTGCTGACACTGATTCTGCTGGGTGTGCCGCTGTGGGCCGCCTGGCGTCAGGGAGCAGGGATTGTGACCTGCTTTTTCATCACGACCCTGCTGGCGCTGAACATTTCCTTTCACTGGCTGGTGCGGCCTCACATGTTCAGCTACGCCTGTGCGGCCGGCCTGATTGCTCTGCTGACAATGTTTCTGCCCGGTGGACTGACGTCACGTCCGGGAGTCAAAGACCGGAGCGAACCGCTGATCTTCAGCCGCTGGTTGTGGCTGATACCGCCGTTGATGTGTTTCTGGACGAATGCTCACGGTGGATTCCTGGCCGGAATGGCTATTCTGGCCGCATGGCTGGGATTGGACGCACTGGAATTGATTGCAGAACCTTTTTTGCCGGTGTTGCAACGACGGCTTCAGCCATTGTTCAGCGGTCTCCGTCGGCAGAACGACAGTGAACCGGATTCAACATCTGCCATCGTGTATCGCGACCGCTGGAAAACGGACGTGATTCGAACGATTCGTCATCATGCCATTCTGTTTTCTGTGACGGTGGCCGCCTGTCTGTGCAATCCTTACGGAACCGAATTGCCGCTGTGGATGCTGTCGTCTCTCGGTCGTCCACGGCCGGAAATCTGCGAATGGGCTCCGCTGCCGTTGCTGTCGGAAGATGCTCTTCCGTTCTGGGGGCTGGCATTGACAGCGATGATTGCGCTCAGCCGAACGACGCATCCGATTCGCTGGCCGGGTTTCATCGTTACCGGTTTGCTGACATGGCAGGCTCTCAGCCATTATCGCCACCTGCCCTTCGTCGCCATCATGTGCAGCTTTCTGCTGACGCCTCACATCGAACAGCAGGTCCGGCGATATCAGCGGTGGTCGAGGGAACGTCTTGCGTCACTGCGGAGCGGAAGCACAATCAGAAAGCAACGGCCCGCAATCCTGTTGCCCGGACTTCTGGTTGCGGGGCTGGCTGCGGCAATCTATCCGCGAACTGCACAGCTGAATGTGGATCAGAGTTATTATCCTGTGTCCGCGATGCAGTACATGACGGACCATCGACTGGATGGTCGAGTCTTCGTGACATTCAACTGGGCTCAGTACGCGCTGGCCGTCTTTGCCAACAGCAGTCGGGAATCCCGCATTGCTTTTGACGGGCGATTCCGCACGTGCTACCCGCAGTCCATCATCGACATGTATTTCGATTTCACTCTGGGTGACCTGCCGAAGCACATTCGCTACCGCGAAGACGCTTCCGGAGAATTTGATCCCACGCAGGCCCTGAGCTACGGAAATCCGGATCTGGTTCTGTTTGAACGGTTTCGAAAGAACTGTACACGGGTGATGGAAGATGCCAATGATGAGTGGTGCCTGCTGTATCAGGACAGTCTTGCTCAGCTGTGGGGCCGCCGAAGTCAGTTCGACGATCCCACCTCAGCAGAGTACCTGCCGCCGGAACATCGCCACATCACCGACGACCTTCAGGAAGGTGCGGTTGCCTGGCCCGGCTTTCCGGTGGTTCGAAGTTCCGCGTCATCGGTCGCCGCCGCTCATCCGGCAGTCAGGCTGTAGTCAGGTCATTCCTAACAAGGGCTGAGCCCTTGACCCAATGGCGTGGAAATTCGATTGGCTTGGAAAGTCCCAGGCGCCGA
>JAGQPY010000394.1 GCA_020426485.1 Planctomycetaceae bacterium | reverse complement strand
CATTCCTTCCGTCGTGGCGGGACAGCTGCTGCTTACGGAACTCAGTTGCACGGCCTGCCATTCGTCGTCGCAGTTTCAGCTGGAAGCCAAGCGTGGCCCCGATCTGTCGGCTGCGGGCAGTCGGATGCAGCAACGGTGGGTCGAACAATTCCTGCTGTCACCACAGCAACACAAACCCGGCACCACGATGCCGCAAATGCTGACCGGAATTGCCGACAGTGACCGCCCAAAGGTCGCGCGGGAGCTGGCGGCCTTTTTGAATTCTCTGCAGAAGCCGTTTCCGGAAATCAAAGCCACCGGCGCGAATCCGGTGCCGTTGGAGTTCTGGAATCGCGGCAACGTAGATCGCGGTCGAGATCTCTACCATCAGATCGGATGTGTGGCGTGTCACGATGCAGATCCCGGTTACGAAGTGGCGGCTGTCAAGCCGTCGCCGACCGAACAGTTACTGGATCAGCTGACGGCAGAAGAACTGGAAGATCTGGGACTGACGTCCGCTGCTCGGCGAGTTGCGTCGATTCCTCACCCCCGCCTGTCCGAAAAATACCATTCTCAGTCGCAGACGTTCTTTCTGCTGAATCCTGAACAGGTACGCCCTGCCGGTCGCATGCCCGGATTCGGATTGTCGGCCGTCGATGCCGCTGATCTGGCCGCCTACCTTCTGAACCGTGATGCAGCTGCAGAAGGTCATGACACGAGTTCAGCGAAGACATCAGCCGATGATTCAACGACATCAACTGCGGCCGACACCGACATGGTGGCGGCTGGTCGGCAATGGTTCACTCAACTGCGCTGTGCGGCCTGTCATGAAGTCCAGGGAATTCCAAAGCCCCCAATGGCTCGACCGCTGGCAGCTCTGAACAAAGTCGCCGGCATCCAATGTCTGAAAACGGGATCGCAGGGCCAGTTCGGTTTCCTGCCGCATTTCACTCTGGACGATGCTCAGCAGACGGCCGTTCTTTCGGCTGTCGGAACCGCTTCGACCCCGGCAACAACCGCACAGGACCAGCTGAATTTTCAGCTGCTGCAGTCGAACTGCTACGCCTGTCACGAACGCGAAAAACTGGGCGGAGTCGGCCGGTACCGCAGGTCTTATTTTGAAACGGTCGGCAACGTTGATATTGGAGACGAGGGGCGACTGCCGCCAACATTGACCGGTGCGGGCAGCAAACTGACAACCGCGTGGCTTGGGAACGTGTTTTCCGGCAAAGGCAGACTTCGTCCACATATGACCATTCGGATGCCACAGTTTCCGTCGTCGGTCACTAAAGCGCTGCCGTCGCAGTTTGATTTGGTTGACCGGCAATCCAACCGTAACACGTCGGCGAAGGCGGTCTTTGCTGGTTCCGCTACTGCTGAACAGATTGCGGCTGGTCGAATCCTGATGGATACGGGCTGTGTTCAGTGCCACGGTTTCAAAGGCCAGTTTCTGCCGGGCACCGTTGGTGTTGATCTGGCGGGAGCCACCGAACGGCTTCGCCCGGAATGGCTGCACCAGTTTCTGCGAGACCCCGGTTCGCTGAAAGCGGGAACTCGCATGCCCACGTTCTTTCCCAACGGCCGCAGTCAAAACAAGGATGTGCTTGGCGGTGATGTGGAACAGCAGATTCAGGCGATGTATGCCTATCTGAAAGACCTGAACAAACAACCCATTCCTGAACGAATCCTGCAGGCTCGCGCGCAGAACTATGTGCTGTCGCCATCCGATCGACCGCTGATTCTGCGTACGTTCATGCGCGACGCCGGACTGCACGCCATCGCAGTTGGATTTCCGCAGAATGTTCACCTGGCCTTCGATTCCGAGAATCTGTTTCCGGCAGAAGTCTGGCGAGGATCATTTATTGATGCGGAAGGCACCTGGTTTGTCCGTTTTGCTCCGCTGGCCGATCCGTTGGGAGACCACCGCGTCATGCTTCCCGCCGGAATGGTCGTTTCCCGGCTCAGCCAGTCCAGCGCACCATGGCCAGCCAGTGCTGAAGCTGCTGGTGCGGCGTTTGGCGGTTACCGAATTGACAAGTCCGGTGTTCCCACCTTCCTGTACCGCCTGCCGAAAATTCAGGTGGAAGACCGCATGCAGCCGACGGACAACGGCGGTCTGAAAAGGATGCTCACACTGCGTTCCCTTTCGCCGGCAGCGGACTCCCGCAACGGTTCGTCCGGGACACTTTGGTTAAGACTTCTGACGGGCACCAGCCTGCAGTCGCTGGATGCTCAATCGATGCGCAATGACAAGAATTTGACTGTGCAGTTTTCCGCACCGGACGATGTTCTGAAAAGGAATGCGGATGGTTCGGCGTCGCTGGTCCGCAGCGCTGGAAGTGGTCGGGAATGGCTTGTTCCGCTGAATGAATCGGCGATTGAAAGCGCTCAGACAACCATCGAGGTTCAGTATCAATGGTGATGCCTATTTGTTCTTCTCAACAACACGTCCGGCAGACTCACCGATGCGGGACCCACGGCTTTCAACAGGCAGCCGTCTTTCTCAGCTGCCTGCTGCTGCTGTCGGTTCCATGCACTCCGGCAGTCGCTCAGTCAGAAGACGACTACTACCGGCTGATTTCGGTCAGCACGTCGCAGGCCCCCACGGAATCCCGGTCCGCTACGTGGAAGCCGGCACCGGATGGACTGCCTCTGGAAATCAGCGGCATGGAACTGCTGGACGACCATCGCATCGCCGTCGCGATTCGCAAAGGCGAAGTCTGGTTTCTGGATGGCGTCTACGAAGATCCTCCGGTCAATGTTACGTATCACCGCTTCGCCAGCGCGCTGCATGAGCCTCTGGGACTTCTTCGAAAGGACGATTCGTTCTACACGGTACAGCGGTCTGAGATGACCAGGCTGCGAGACATCGACGGCGATGAAGTGGCTGATGAATATCTGACGGCGGCCAAAGGGTGGGGCGTCAGCGGCAACTATCATGAATATGCCTACGGTCCCAAAACGGATGGCCAGGGAAATCTGTGGCTGACCCTGAACATCGGGCTGGGTCTGAAAGGCGATGAACTTAAACGGACCATTTTCGAACCGTCTCTGAACCTTCGCCAGGCAAAGTGGCGTGGCTGGGGCATGAAGGTGACGCCGGATGGTCAGCTGCAACCGGTGTGTGCGGGCATGCGTTCGCCCAGCGGTCTGGGAGCTAACTCAGCAGGTGACATGTTCTACACCGATCAGCAGGGCAACTGGGTTCCTACAAATTCGCTGCATCACATGAGAACCGGAGCGTTCTTTCACCACGCGGAAGCTCTGGCATCGATGAACCAACCGGGCTCCACGATTCACGGTGTTCGCAATGTGCCCAACGGCGTTCCCTATCCCGATGCTCTGAGACAGTTTCCGCAGCTGAAGCCGCCTGCTGTGTGGCTGCCCTATCGTAAGATGGGACAGTCGGCGACAGATATTATGCTGGACGCCAGCGACGGGCAGTTCGGTCCGTTTTCGGGGCAGTTGTTTGTCGGGGAATTCACACAGGCCGGCATCAATCGTGTCTTTCTGGAAAAGGTGAACGGCGAATATCAGGGGGCCTGCTTCCCCTTCCGTTCCGAATGTGCCAGTGCCGTTCTGCGGCTGCTGCAGGGGGTTGACGGAAGTGTCTTTGTGGGCTTAACGAACCGCGGTTGGAGCAGTCTGGGGACAGCGTCTTACGGTCTGCAGCGACTGGTGTGGACCGGGAAAACTCCGTTTGAAATCCGGACCATGCAGGCGATGCCCGACGGCTTTCTGCTGAACTTCACCAAACCCGTTGATCCCAAATCCGCCGCCGCGCTGACATCATGGAAAATGAACAGCTACACCTACCTGTATCAGTCCTCGTACGGCAGCGATGAAATTCAGAATCAGGATCTGAACATTGTTGCGGCCGACGTCTCAGAAGATCGAATGAGCGTTCGCCTGAAAGTAAACGGTCTGCGACCACTCTTTGTGCATGAACTCAACGCGCCAGACCTGCGCAGTGCCGATGGCGAACCTCTGCTGCATTCACTGGCCTGTTACACATTGAACCAGATCCCTTCGACTGAAAAGCGTTAGAGGCATTCTGGAACAGTGGCCTGTCCCTCTCCGGGCAGCCGCATGATGTTGTTCAACCACAGAGTTCACGGAGGAACACAGAGAGTCGGTTTCGAATTTCTCGGTATCACTCCGGGTTTTCCGTGGTTCTGATTTTTTTGTTCCGGAGCGAGCAATGCGTTTTCGAAGTTGCATTCAGACGACTGCCGTGTTTTGTGTCTGAAGATTCTCCGGGCGAAGAATCTGCGACAGTTCAAGGAGCTGCTGATGGGACTGAAAGATGTGCTGACCAAAGAGCTGTGGAAATCTCCCGCGCTGTTGCAGTGGAGCGAGCCCTGGTTGTTTCGGATTTTGCTGCGGCGTGATTTGTGGGTCCGATTAAGCATCGTGGCGGCTGCGTGGCTGGCAGCCGTCGGTGTGCTGTTGATGCTGTTTTCCGTCAACCAGAATCCGCCGGGAATATCCACGGCACTGGGGTTGGGCCTGGTGGGAGCCAGTCCGGTGGCGCTGCTGTTGTTTGGTCGCGTCAAACACACATCCGGCTCCTGCCAGCTTCGCAAAGACAAACTGATGTGGCACAGCACATCTGTCGGACTGCTTTCGATTCGCGGCAACTGGTCTGAATGGAACTACCACGACATCCGGAAGTGTGAAGTCATTCCGTCTCAACGTCTGGGGCATCGTTTTTCCGTGATGGTTGTTTCCGGTGATGGCCAGCATCAGATGTTCGGCCTGCCGGCTTCTGTTGACCTGAAAAAGCTGGCCTCCATTCTGGCAAAGAATGGTGTCACACCCGTTGCCGGAAAACGCGCGCCCGTCGCCTACACTCAGGGCCTGGCTCCCGTTTGGTTTGGCAGCCTCCTGGCAGGACTCATCGTCGCTGGCGCTGGATATGGTTTGAATTCAAAGAACGCGAGTCATCCGCCGCCGTCCGCTGTTCCGCGGTTCGACCCCGGACAACCGGAAATTACCGGACCAGCAATCGTCGATTCCTTTCCGTCATCCGCAGAGCACACAACTCAGAATCAAAACAACGAACCGGGTGACACCAAACAAGCCGGCGAATCATCGTCCGTATCACAAGGTTCGCCGTTTGCACCGGGAATGCCGAGTGACCTGTTTCCGGGCAGTCCGTCATCGATCATTCCCGGAGTCACTTCCACGCCATCAGCACCCGCTTCGGCTCCCGCCTCAGTTGCCACAGGAACAGATTCAGAATTGCTGGGTGGAACCGGTGGCGTTCCGTTCCGAACCGTCAGTCCAGACGGCAACCCAGTGATTGGTCTGCAGTTTCGACTGGGAGAATGGGCAGGGCGCGGCCGAGTGGGAGGCTTGACGCCGTTGTTCGATCGTCCTCCGGCTGCCGTTCCCAATACGGTCATGGCACCGGTTGGATATGCTCTGGGATCAATCGAAGTCGATGCGTCGGATCTGGTGAATGCTGTACGGCCGATCTTCATCAAACAAAATTCAGATGGAACGCTGAAT
>JAGQPY010000393.1 GCA_020426485.1 Planctomycetaceae bacterium | reverse complement strand
ACTCCAAACGACAACCTGGCGCTGTCCAGCTAATGCTGCTGCCAGTCAATTCTGATCTGCCGTTCAGGAAATTCGACCTGTTGAATCAAAGCCAAAGCAGCGACAAGTCGCCGTACTCCCAAAGACAATCGGACGCTGGCCGGTGAAACCGCCGACAGGACCAGTTTCGGTGGCAGGTTGTCCGCTTTGAGGGTACTGTCTCCGAATCAGACGGCGTCGTTGAGGACTCCGGAGGATATGTCGTAAACAGATTGCCGAAGACCACAGGTTGCCAAATCGACGAAGGGCCGCGAGCAGAATCGGGACGGGTTCCCGGAACGTGGTCATCACGCTGTCAATCTTGCAGCGGGAAGGGTGGTCTCCCGGTTTTGCTGTCAGGTTTTGATCAGGCGGGAGGTTTCAGTGACGATGGTTGCTCGGAAAGTGTTGCTTCGCGCGAATTCGTGCGTTGCTGTTGGATCGCGGCCTTGGTTCACCAAACAGGCTGTGAGAATGGCAGGAATTTTGTCAGTCCGTTTGCGAGACAGGCCAACGACAAGCAAACTGGTTCGAGTCATCGCAGGACTCGGCTTCTGCCTGATGACGGCGACTTCCGTCAACGGTCAGGAGCTTTGGGATGCATCCCGGAAGCTGCCATCGTCTTCAGAACTGGCGGATATCGAAGGTGTTCAATTCCACGTCATCAAAGCTCACCAGCCGGAGCGGGACCAGTTTGACTGGCTTCACGGCATCGCACTGGCGTGGCATGGAGATCGGCTGTTTGCCAGTTACGGACACAATACGGGCCGAGAAAACACCGCAACAGAAGTCGCCAACTTTTCGATCAGTTCCGATGGCGGCCAAACATGGTCGCCTCCGGTTCTGATTGATGACGGGCAGGAGCCGGAGCTGGCCGTCAGTCACGGCGTGTTTCTGGAAGCGGGCGGTCGGCTGTGGGCCTTTCACGGAGCATTCACAGGGCGAATGCAGAATGTCCACACGCGGGCGTATTCCTTCGACGAAAACACGCAGCAGTTTACGTCTCATGGAGTCGTGATCAACGATGGTTTCTGGCCGATGCAGGAACCTCAGCGGATGTCGGACGGTCATTGGATCATGGCGGGACTGCGTGTGATGGACGGGATTGGAAAACCGAACAATCCGGCGGCGGTCGCCATCAGTCGCGGCGATGATCTGCTGAGCTGGGACCTGGTGACAATTCCTCGGTCGCCGGAAACGGCAATGTGGGGTGAGTCAGCGATTGTTGTCCGCGGTCAGACGGTGACGAATATTTCTCGCTACGGGCGTCCGGTCGCATTGATGTCGACGAGTTCGGATTTCGGACGAACATGGTCGGAGATGCGGGCTTCCAACCTGCCGATGGCAGCGTCCAAGCCGTACGCGGGCACGTTGTCAACGGGGCAGAACTATCTGATTGCAAACACAACCGCAGACGGTCAGAACCGTCGTTCGCCGTTGACGATTGCCGTTTCGGAACCCGGCGGCGACCGTTTTGTTCGAGTCTTCCGAATTCGGGACGCGGTATTCAGTGGCCCCGGGGAATCACATTCCAAAGCAGCACTGTCCTATCCGTACGCTGTCGAACGAGAAGGCTTTCTGTACGTGGCCTTTTCGAACAGCGGCGGACGAGGTGCCAATCGAAACTCCGCTGAACTGGCCGTGATACCGGTTGAATCATTGCAGGTTGCAGACAGCGATCGCAAAGCGGAAAACAGGACCGACCTGAATTCGCCGAAGACCGGAATCGCGGCCGAATACCCCGGTGATCGAGGGATTCACAACGATCGTCGAGTCATCTTTGCTGAGAACTTCGAAGCTTCCGATATCGACGCGATCGCCAAACGCTGGGATACGGTGCGGGATCGTGAAATCATGACGCTCAGTAACGAAGTTCCCGACGGCAGCTCCGGGCGACAGTCGCTTCTGATGACTCAGCTGGCTGAGAAAGGCACCGGTGGAGATCTGTATCGAGTTCTCGGCGACGGTCATGACCAACTGTTTACTCGAATGTACGTGCGTTTTGCCGACGATTGCGAACCCATTCACCACTTCGGGACCTGCGTTGGCGGCAATCATCCCGCCACACCGTGGCCCAGCGTGAAGGCAGGACAACCGACCGATGGCGACCGATCATTCTGGATTGGTATCGAACCCTTTGGAGCAAAATGGCAGTGGGATTACTACGCTTATTGGTGCGAGATGCGAGGCAGTCCGCCGCGTGGTCAGACGTGGGGAAATTCCTTCATTCACAACGACGAGCTGCGAGTCCGCCGGGGAAAATGGACGTGTATCGAAGTGATGGTCCGCATGAACGATGTCGGCGATACCAACGGCGAACTGGCCCTGTGGATTGACGGACAGCAGGTCAGTCATCTGGGCAAAGGTTTTCCCAGCGGCAAATGGACCTTCGACAAGTTTCAACCCGGTCGTGACGGAGAAGGAGTTCGCTGGAATTCGGAGAAGGGCGATCGAGAATACTTCACGACAGCGGCTGGCGGCGACCCCTTTGAAGGATTTCGTTTTCGCACATCACCGCCACTGAACATCAATTATCTCTGGCTGTACACCTACATCACGAAAGGTACCATCGGGCATGCCAATCGTGTCTGGTTTGACGATGTCGTCGTTGCCACCGAATACATCGGTCCTCTGTCCAGTCCATCCGGCAGTACCGGCCAGTGATGTGGCTTTCCAATCCAGGTGGACAGACGGAAAAGCACGAACGATCGGACGCAGACGATTCCGCATCAACTTCGAGACAAATGCCGTGAATCTCCGAAAGATCCCTGGCGAAACGTCATGCTCGAAACGCTATGCTGCGCCCCGGAATTGATCTGACGGCAGCGGACAGCAGGATCGGCGTGTCAGGCCGTACATCGCTTTGTGGAAGACGAAATGACGTCCGAACCGACTTTGGAAGAGCGCATTGCCCGGCTGGAGACGGCTCAGCACAATGAAAGCCGTGGATCGGCGTCCGTCTGGCTTCAGCGGCTGACTGTCCTGGCCGTCATCGCTTTGGTGACCCTGAACGTGGCTTTGATTGTGCAGCAGCGTTCCCTTTCTGCTGAACAGTCACTGCAGCAGGCGTTCTGGGACCTTTCCCATTCCGGACTGGGGCCGGCCGCACGAGCGAACGCGTTTCTGAAACTGACGGCCAGTGGCAATACCGAATGGAGAAGTGCCAACCTGGAAGCACTGTCTCTGCCCGCAGTCGATCTGACAGGAGCCGACCTGTCATCCGCACGATTCATGTCGTGCGACTTCAGTCGAGGCCTCTTTGCGGAAGCCAATCTGGAGAAGGCAGGGATCGATCTTTGCGACCTGACCGACGCCGTGTTTTCCAAAGCGAAGCTTCGTAACGCAACACTGTTTAAATCGACGCTGCACGGTGCTGACTTTCGAAACGCGGACCTGATGTCGGCTTCGCTGGAACAGACGAAGGCTCACGGAGCCACGTTCGTGGCGGCTCGGATGGGCGACTCCTTTCTGGCCATGGCCGATCTCAGTCAGTCTGATTTCACCGGAGCCGATCTGACCGGCGCGAATCTGGAAGCCGCCATTCTGAAGGAGACCGATCTGGCGTTGACCAATCTGTTTGAAACTCGACTACTGGACACGGATTTCACCGACAGCAACTGGTGGCGATCACGCGGTCTGACGTCGCAGCAGCTGGACGAACTGACACTGAAATTTCCGCCGTCCGCCCGAGCACCGGAGTCTCGCCAGCGAGACTTCGAGATCTGGTTCACCAAACGCCTGTCCGATTCCCGACCTCCCGAGAAAGCAGAACCCGAAAAGTCATCAGAACAGCAGTAACACATGAGTTCGACTGACAGCAGACCGTTTTCAGTATTTGCACTTGCGTATCCTTCTGCTTCTCATGTCCCATGGCGATTTCACAAAACTCAGTGATCGAACTCGTTCACGTGACAGCGAAGCAGAACGGACAATGAAGCAGGCCCTTTCGTGCCAGCTTCATGTAAGAATCTCACCTTGCAGGCTTGCGGAATTTGAAATCCCTTAAACGCATCATCGAAAACAGCAATACGCCCTCTGGACGTCTCTTTGACGTCGCCATTCAGTCATTAATCGTGCTCTCGCTCATTACGTTCTCCATTGAAACACTCCCTGGACTCTCTGACTCAGCCGTTCAATGGCTCACCTACATTGAAATCGCGACCGTGGCGGTCTTTACGTTCGAGTACTTTCTGCGGATTCTGGTATCAGATCATAAACTCAGGTTTATCTTCAGTTTCTTTGGGCTTGTTGACCTGCTCTCCGTACTGCCGTTCTATATTGCCTCCGGCATTGATCTTCGCTCGGTGCGAGCATTCCGCCTGCTACGGCTCTTTCGAGTCTTCAAGATCGTTCGGTACAACAGGGCCATTCGTCGTTTTCACGTTGCGTTGCTGATTGCTCGAGAAGAACTTGTCCTCTATTTGCTCGTAACGTTGATGCTGCTGTACTTTGCTGCGGTCGGCATCTATTTCTGCGAGCATGAAGCTCAACCGGAGGTCTTCGCATCTGTATTTCACAGCCTTTGGTGGGCCGTTGCCACATTGACGACCGTGGGCTACGGAGATGTTTATCCCGTCACGACAGGCGGTCGAATCTTTACCTTTGTTGTGCTTCTCGTGGGACTGGGAGTCGTTTCGGTCCCTGCCGGTCTCGTCGCCTCAGCACTCTCCAAAGCGCGTGAGCTGGAGAACGAAACCGTCCGGGAAAAGCGCGATTCTGCAGACGAATGATGACTCGCAGAGCTGCGGAGCGATGAGCTTCAAGCGTGTACTCACGGGATTCCTTCACCGCTGGCTGTCGGGAAACGTCCGCACAACGGACTCCGCAGGTCGCCCCGTCGCAACGACGCCACAGCAAGGTCAGGATCCGGCAGAGGTCGAGGAGTTGCTCAACCGTTCTCCCTTCTCCGTAGTCCATTTTGATGCAAAATGGGATGCGCAACGCGTTCCGGTTCAGGAGCGAATCCGTTTGTTGACGGAAAAGATCAGTGACACCTCCTTTGGCTACGTTGATGTCGACGATCATCCGGCTTACGCCCGGAAGTCAGGAATCAGCAACGTGCCCGCGTGCTCTTATTTTCGAGGAACGGAACTCGTCGCGACAGTGATCGGAATACAACAGGACATTGAACAGAATCTGCACATTGTACGAAACGGCGGAATTCCGGACACGTCGAACAGGATCAGCCGCATGTGATCGATGGCCGGGGCTTTCTGAAGATTGGACAGCAAGATTTACAGTTTCCGGCTCCACGTGTCGGCCAGACGATCAATGGCTTTGATGAACGCATCTTTGCCGTCCATGTAGCGTTCAATGGAATCGGGAAATTGAGCGACCAGGTCTCGCTTCAGGTCCGAATAGCGAGCCGCCCAGTCCGGATGTGCATTCATGAAGTCCCGGAATGCCAGGTGTCGAGTAATCTGTTCGCTTCCCTGAGCGAAAACATGAACATGGTGAGTGCGTTTTCCGACAGAACTGTC
>JAGQPY010000392.1 GCA_020426485.1 Planctomycetaceae bacterium | reverse complement strand
ACCAACGGGAGCGTCTCGGCGGTTGGGACTTTCCAAGCCAATCGACTTTCCACGCCATTGGGTCAAGGGCGAAGCCCTTGTTAGGGATTGAAGGGGATGAATCAGACGAAAACGATCAAGGTGGAAGCGCTGACTCGCGTTGAAGGCGAAGGCGGGCTGGATGTTGTCTTAGACGGCGATGTCGTGCGTGAGGTCAAACTGTCCATTTATGAGCCACCGCGATTCTTTGAAGGATTTCTGCAGGGACGACCGCTTCAGGATGTTCCGGACATTACCGCTCGAATCTGCGGCATCTGCCCGGTGGCGTATCAGATGAGTTCCGTTCACGCTCTGGAACAGGCTCTGCAGATGACCATCACACCCGAAATTCGACGCCTGCGCCGTTTGCTGTACTGCGGTGAATGGATTGAGAGTCATGGGCTGCATATGCACCTTCTGCATGCGCCGGATTTTTTCGGCGTGGCCAGCGGAATTGAACTGGCCGGGCAGTTTCCGGATGCAGTCAACCGAGGTCTGAAGCTGAAAAAGATCGGAAACGATCTGCTTGAAGTTCTTGGCGGGCGAGCCATTCATCCGGTCAACGTCTGCGTCGGTGGTTTCTACCGCGCGCCGGACGCAAAGAAGATGCAGAGTCTGATACCGGATTTTGAGTGGGGGCTGCAGGCAGCCATCGAAGCGACTCGATGGGCCGCGTCGTTTGACTTTCCGGATTTCGAGGGAGACTACGAACTGGTTTCGCTGAAACACCCCGAAGAATATCCGATGAACGAAGGCCGAGTCGTGTCATCGTCCGGACTGGATGTGCCTGTGGACCAATACGAACGACACTTCACCGAACACCATGTCGCTCACAGTACGGCCCTGCAGTCGCTGCACCACGACGAATCTCAGCCCGCCGAGCACCGAACCATCCATTCCGGGAAGAGTTACCACGTCGGACCTCTGGCCCGAGTTGTACTGAATCGAGATCAACTTTCGCCACAGGCTCGCCGGACGGCGGACGAAGTCGGGTTCTCGCCTGCCTGTCGCAATCCGTTCAAAGCCATCGTGGCGCGCGGGTTGGAACTGATTCACGCCTTCGAAGAGGGGCTGGAGATTCTGAAGTCCTACCGCCCATTCACTCCGTGTCGCATCGAAATTCCCGAAGGGGCGGGTTCCGGGTGTGCCGCCACCGAAGCGCCGCGCGGGCTGATCTATCATCGCTACACTGTCGATCCGCAGGGGCAGATTGCGTTCGCCATGATCGTTCCTCCCACATCGCAGAATCAGCGGCAGATCGAAAACGACCTGATGCAGTGGATTCCTCAGATTCTGAGCGATGACGATCAGAAGACGGCCGACGAATGCGAACGGCTGATTCGCTGTTACGACCCGTGCATCAGCTGTTCGACTCACTTTCTGAAGCTTCGAATCACACGTCGATGACGCTGGACGGCCCCGGAGACAATCGTTCGAGTGACATCAAAACGCTGATCGTCGGCGTGGGCAGCATGTTCGGCGACGACCAGGCGGGATGGATGGCCGCTCAGCAGCTGTGTGCATCCCTTGCTGCGATGCATGCTTCAGGTGAACCATCCGGTGACATCGCCCGAACACATGCTTTCGGCAGTGACCATGGCAAAACCGTTCATCCCGCGGAGTTTCGCGGTACCTGGGGCGTCTGCGAGGTCCGGCTGGCAACCATTCCACTGGACGTGATCGACTGGCTGGAGAACATCGACACGCTGATCGTCATCGATGCATGTCAGTCCGAGAGCGCACCCGGGACGATTCGACGCCTGCAACTGAATGAACTGCCCGGTTTTGAAACGCCGTCCGAATTTCAAGATGCAGCCGATGCGACCGATGAATCGGCGCAGCGTTCACGAACCCCAGTGACGCCGTACCAAAGCGCTTCCAGCCATGACTTTGACATCCTTGCCGTTCTGCAGTTAGCAGAACGCACCGGGCGGCTTCCGCAACAGGTTGAATTCTGGGCCATTGATGGCGAACGCTTTTCGCTGGATCATGCCATCAGCCAAAGTGTTCAGGCAGCCATCCCTGACCTGGTGCATCAAGTGCTGCACCGCGTCACCAGGTCGATCTCTGCCGCGTGAACAGCTGTTCCGTTGATTGGTATGGCGTTCATATTCAGCCGCGAAGTTTACAACACCAATTGAGGATAGCCGCTGTGGCGATCCTCCGATCTGCGAAGCCTTTTTCGGCGGCAGAAACGTCCGTGGGTCGGTTTGTCTTATCAAAAGCGAATCCCTTGGCTGGCATTTTCTGCACCCGGTGAACACACTGCATCAGGCGAAGCGACGGCACCCGTCTGAACACAGACGACTCAATGTTGTCATCGGGATTCGCTCCGACATGACAGCCGTGAAGGCCGAGTCAGAAAATCGGAGTGAATTGAGGACAGGTTCCTTCATTCAATGCCATCATGTGACATTCAGAATGGCGTATCATCCATTCTGTCGCCACGTCGCTCCAGGCAGAATTGAATGTCTGCCGGGCCGCGTTTCAGTATGCAAACCTGAATTCGTTTCAGGATTCGTTACAGGCAGTCTTTTTTCTTCGGAGCAGATCATGGCGAATGATGCGAATGGCGATGCGAATGTCGTTACCCGGCCGCAACGGGTTTCAACAGCGCGGGAAGCGGTTTCCAAGTGGGTGCTGGTGTTGGTGCTGATTGTTCTGGCTGTGGAAGTGCGTGCGGCACTCGGTCATCGCGTCTCCATGAACAAGCTTCGAGAAGTCTGTCCGGAAGGTGTCTTTTTTGACACCACACATGCTCAGTTCTGTTCGATGCTGACGCTGTTTCCCGAAGAGTCAGTTACGCTGGATCTGCCGGATGAAGTTGAATATCGATACGGCTGGTTCAGTCTGCTGCGTCCGGTCTTCAATCGTCCGGAAGCCGCCGTCTATGTCACCATTCACCGACATTCCAATTACGCCATGCGCTATTGTGAGGAGCCGCCAACCGAGGGCGACCTTCGGGCGGCTGCTCGCTGGGCTGAGTTCGATCCTTCGCTGATGGACGAGAGCGGCGACGATGGATCAGGTATGGGATTTGGTCCGCCGTCGCAAGGTGGCGGACCGGGGTTTGGCGGCCCGCGAGGCAGTCGACGTCCGCCGGTTGACCCCGCCCTGCTGGCTCTGGACGGTGATCAGGACGGCGAATTGTCGGAAGAAGAAATCAACTCGGCAGCGGTGGCTTTGCAGGCCGTCGATGCGGACGGTGACGGCTCGGTGTCGGCGGAAGAGTTTCGAACCGTCGCCGACGCAGCCGCTCCGGGTCGCCGCCCGGAACTGGAAGATGATTCTCCAGCCCCGGAGTCAGCGACTCCGGAAACTGCTCCGGAAACTGCTCCGGAAGCGAGTCCGGAAGCTGAAAAGGCGAACGAATAGCGAAAAGCTCTGTGAACGAAGTCGGTGTCTTCGAACGGACCGGTTCCGTTTCAGCGGAGACGTGCCTGCTTCGTCCATGCTGCAACTCCGGTGCGATGACTTTTCCCACAACACTTTCATCGATCGACAATATGACAAAGCCCGCCTTCCCGCTGATTGGCTGTTTATTCCTTTCACTGTGCGTTCTGAGTGAATGTTCCCACGCAGCGGATCGCCCCAACATTCTGTTTATCAGCGTCGACGACATGAGTTGCGATTCTGTGGGCGCATTCGGTTGTGCTCTGCCGAACACGACTCCTCACATCGACAAGCTGGCCGCGGAAGGAATGAAGTTTGAATACGCTCACGTGGTGGTTGGCAACTGCATGCCATCCCGAAACGTGATGTTTTCAGGTCGGTATCCGCATAGCAATGGCGTGGAGGGCTTCTATCAGGTGCGAAACCCTGAATACCCGGTTCTGTGCGATCTGATGAAGGAAGCGGGATACTTCACGGGCATTCGTGGCAAGGTGTCGCATTCCACACCGTATTCGCCTTATGCCTGGGATCTGGTCATGGACGAAGTTGACGGAGTGAAGCTGCACATTAAGAACGTTCGTTCGTATCACACCTGCACCGAACGCGGAATCTCCGCTGCCAGGGAAGCGGAAAAGCCGTTCTGTCTTTTGATCAACGTTTCTGACCCGCATAAGCCGTTCTACGGAATGAACGGCAGCCAGAAGGTCGTGGACGATCCAAACGTTCCGTCACAGATCTTTCAGCCGGACGAGGTTCCGATTCCCGGCTTTCTGTTCGACCATCCACAGGTTCGCCTGGAACTTGCTCACTATTACTCTTCGGTCCGGCGAGCTGACGATTGCGTCGGCGAAATTCTGAAGGCACTTGACGAATCGGGACTGGCTCAGCAGACGATTGTCGTTTTTCTTTCGGATCACGGCATGCCGCTGCCGTTTGCCAAAACCGCGTTGTATCACCACAGCACTCGCACGCCGTGGATTGTTCGTTGGCCGGGCGTTGCCGGAGCCGGGCTTCACGATCGACAGCACATGATCTCTGCGATTGACCTGCTGCCGACGCTGCTGGACGTTGCGGAGATCAAACATCCGGATGGACTTCAGGGACGTTCGTTTCTGCCGCTGCTGAAAGGGCAGAATCAGGATGGCCGCGACATGGTGTTCAAGGAGTACAACGAGAATTCCGGCGGCAATCGAAACCCGATTCGCGGCGTGCAGACCAGACGTTTCGGCTACCTGTTTAATCCGTGGTCCAATGGTACTCGCACCTTCAAAACGGCCACCATGGGAACCCTGTCCTACCGAATGATGAAAGAACTGGCTCCGTCCAGTGAGGCCGTTGCTGCTCGACTGAGGATTTTCGAATACGCCGAGCCCGAACAGTTCTTCGACTACGAAAATGATCCGGACGCTCTGCACAATCTGATTGATGATCCAAAGTATCAGTCAGAAATTCAGCAACTGAGGTCAGCGCTGGAAGAGTGGATGGTCCGCACCAATGATCACGCTCTGGAAGCATTTCGCAACCGTCACGACGCCGCGGCCATGGAAGCCTATGTTCAGCGCATGGAACAGGAATCCGCAGAGCGGCGTTCGGGGGGACGGAAGAAAGCCAACCGGCAGCGAGCGGGTCGAGCAAATCGGCGTCAGGCACTGATCGAACTGACACCTGATGTGGAAGTGACGCCGTCAGAAATCGTGGTCGCCATTCGTCACAATCTGCCTGCGGATCTGAAGACGCAGAAACTGCACGTTACGATTAAAGGGGCAGACCAGAAACGCATCGATCGCAAGGTTGTCGAAATCAGCGGCAGCGGAACCGTTCGCATCACGTTTTCTCTGACCGGCAATCACGCAACCGAACCGATCCACGTGGCTGCATTTGTCGGTGAAGAGTTTTCCGCCAATCTGCAGCATATCACTGCCGGACCGCTGAGTTCGGAAGAATGAAGATCAATCTTGTGTAGCGTCTTCAAGAAGGGCCATCACGGCCCAACAATTCGACGACAGGAAACATTGCGTCCACGAGGACTCGACGCTGAAGCCGACTCCGTACATCCACGGGGGTAAACGACATTGCCCCACGCCGCGAATGGTTTTGTCGTCGTTTCACCCCAATACCGTTCAATTG
>JAGQPY010000391.1 GCA_020426485.1 Planctomycetaceae bacterium | reverse complement strand
GGCAGCCTGACCATCATCGCCACGGCTCTGGTTGATACCGGCAGTCGTATGGACGAGGTTATCTTTGAAGAATTCAAGGGGACCGGCAACACGGAACTGCATCTCGACCGCCGCATGGTCGAAAAACGCATCTGGCCGGCTATTGACGTCAATCGTTCCGGAACTCGGCGTGAAGAACTGCTGATGTCCGACGAAGAACTCAAACTGGTCTGGGTGCTGCGGCGAGTCCTGAATGATATGAACCCTGTGGATGCGATGGACCTGCTGGTTAATCGAATGCAGCGAACAAAGTCCAATGAAGAGTTTCTGCTCAGCATGAATCTGGGCTGATCCGTCGTCCCCTTTGCGTCAGACCCACCGTGCCCGAGTCTTCGGCACGCTCACCGGCCACGAACGGCAGCGGATTGGTGCATTTGAGGTGTCGGGTCACCACACCTCAGGACAAACACATTGATCAGTTGAGCGGCACAGCCCAGCGCCGTGAAGAGATTCTCAAAGCTTAACCCGATGCCGCAGGCGAGGTTAAACGCAGACAAAACAGGCCTCCCCTGCGGTATCGGGTTAAACACTCTATTGCCAACCTCGTGAGAAATATGGTCGAAGGATTCAGGTGTGGTTAAGTCCACTTGGGTGTTTCGGTTTCAAGTCTCTTCACGGTGTTGGGCGAAGCCCCTGAGGGAAAGATAAAGATGCCAAATAAGATTTTCGGTGAACTTGTTTGTTCAGACATGTCGTTCGCGATCGTTGTATCACGGTTTAACGACCTGATTACGCAGCGACTTGTCGACGGTGCGTGCGATACCGTCGTTCGACATGGTGGAGATGCCAATCGCATCGACATCGTCTGGGTTCCCGGTTCGTTCGAAATTCCGCTGGCCGCCCAGAAGCTGGCAAAGTCCGGCAAGTACGGCGCGGTGATTTGTCTGGGGGCCGTGATTCAGGGATCCACCAGCCATCACGAATACATCAATAGTCAGGTGGCCGCTGGAATTATGCAGGTGATGAAGGAAACACAAATCCCGGTCACGTTTGGTGTGATCACCTGTGAAAACATGGAACAGGCGCTGGACCGCGCTGGCGGGAAAGTCGGCAACAAAGGCACTGAAGCTGCCCTGGCAGCGATTGAAATGGTCAGTCTGCTGAAGAAACTTTCCTGACAAGCGATTCGCCTTTGACTCGGTGGCGTTGTGTGCGGTTTTACATGGATCGTTCAGGACGCCGAGACGCTGCCGTTGGTCGCTCTGGTTACTTTAGACGTAGGTCCGGCTGTGCCGGACGAAACTCTGTCATTTTTTTTTCGTTCACTTAACAGGTTCCCATGCCTCGCCGCTCTGATGCTCGCCGTGTTGTTCTGCAGATGCTTTACCTGATTGACCAGAATCCGGACGCTGACGTTCGTCGTGTTCGCGAATCGATCGAAGAGGAACTGAAGCGAGACGACCTCGTTGATTTTGCCTGGGCCGTCTTTCTGGGTGTTCGCGATCGGCGAGAAGATCTCGACCAGCGAATCAGGAAAGCCGCTCATAACTGGCGGATCGAACGCATGGCGCCGACGGACCGCAACATCATTCGCATGGGCATCTACGAAATCGAATTCGTTCAAACTCCGGCGCCGGTTGTATTGAATGAGATGATCGAACTGGCCCGTGAGTTCGGCACTGAGAACTCGCCGGCCTTCGTCAACGGAATTCTTGACCGCCTGAACTCCGATCGAGGGGAAACCAACGATTCAGAGAATTCGTGAAGGTCAACTCGTTATTGCTCGATTGCGGATCCGAATACTGACCAGCGTCTTTTTTTTTCGGCGGCCCAGCCCCGGTTTTTCAACGGGCAGTCAGCCGTTTTCAAGAACCCATTGCACGGCATATCGGTTCAGCTCTGCGCTGTTGGCGAGATTGAGTTTGATCTTCAGTTTTTCGCGGTAAGTATCAATCGTATGCACGCTTAAAAAGAGTTGTTCGGCGATGGCACTGGTTGTTTTTCCGTGGCCGATGAGAGTCAGAACTTCCAGTTCGCGGTCAGACAGACATTCCACCGGAGAGCTGCCGGGTTGAATCATGCCGCCGACTCGGCTGTGCAGGATGCGGTCAGTCATTTCAGGACTCACGTAAGTCTTTCCGGCCAGTACGGTTCGAATGGCTTTGATCAGTGTGTCACCGGCGGTTTGTTTATTCAGGTAGCCCATGGCACCGGCCTGCAAAGCTCGTTCTGCATAAACGGATTCTTCGTACATCGAATTCACCAGCATTTTCGTGCCCGGGTAACGCTGTCGAATCTGTTTGACCAGGTCAATGCCGTGCCCTGTCTTCAGTGAAATGTCGATCAGCACGATGTCTGGTGCCAGGTCGCGAACCAGTTCCAGTGCCGGATCGACGTCGTCTGCCTGTCCGCAAACGGTCATGTCTGCTTCATTGGTAATGCGGGCACAAAGTCCGTCGCACATCGTTGGGTGGTCATCGACAATCAGAATTCGAAACGTGGTCTTCAGCTGCGTTTTCATTTGAGAGGGGCCCTTTTCCGAAAACCTTGCACGTAACTAACACTCCACCGTTTTCTACGGGGCTGATGGTGAGTCCTGCTCCGATCAGTCCGGCACGATACTGCATGATCTTCATTCCCATGCCGCTGTTCTGAGCATCATGGTCAATCCCGTGTCCGTCGTCCGCCACTGTCAGAACGGGTTGTCCGTCCTGAAGGTCCAGTGCAATCAGAATGTGTTCTGCTTCGGCGTGTTTCAGAGCATTCGTCACGGCTTCCTGAGCAATCCGGTAAAGATGGGTCACGGTGGCACTGTCATCGATGGTCACCGGGTGATCGCATTTGAAGGCGCACGTCACGTTTTCCACATCATCGATCCGATTTGCCAGTTCACGCAGACTGACCATCAAACCGTCCCCTGCCAGATTCAGTGGGAGCAGATCTTTGGAAATCTGTCGCACATCCTTATGAGCGCGTCGGAGTCCGTTGAAGATCTTTTCTGTCAGTTCGCAGCATCGTGCGATCCGACCGCTCTGCAGAACGCCGTCTTCCTCTGGTGATGTTGGTGAACATTGCGGAGAGTCTTCGCCGGCACAGACGTTTTCCTGCGGTTCCGCGGCGTTCGACAGGTTTTCCTGCAGCGTTCGTGCCAGCATCCCAAGTCCGGCCAGCTGTTGTTGTACGCTGTCGTGCAGGTCCTGCCCGATACGACGTTGTTCTTCTTCGGCAATTCTCAGCACATCGCGCTGCAGGCGGTTGCGTTCGCTCACATCACGAATGAAGCCCGTGAATATTCCCTGATGGTCAACTTCGTTCACCGACAGATCGGCCGGAAAGACGGAACCGTCCTTTCGTCGGCCAGCGACTTCGCGTCCTTTGCCGATGATGCGTGCTTCACGTGTCTGCAGATAGCGTGAGAGATACTGGTGGTGCTGACTGCAGAACGGTTCCGGCATCAGCATACTGACGTTCCGATCAATCAGTTCGTCTCGCGTGTATCCGAACAGGCGTTCCGTGGCCGGATTGGCATCATGGATGACGCCGCGTGAGTCAATACTGATGATTGCATCGGTGGCGGTCCGCAGAATGGCTCGAAGTCGCTCTTCCCGATTTCGCAGCGCTTCTGCCGTGCGGAAGTACTGGATGAAATCGGCTGCCTGTCGAGCGTACAGGTCCAGTCGCTGAAGTTCCGATTCGTCCGGAGTGTGAGGCGACCGGAAGTGCGTGGAAATCACACCCAGCGGCTGACCATCCCGATCCGGCAGAGGTATTGCCTGAACGGACCGATATCCCGCTGCTCGGGCAACGTTGCGCAGTGAGGCGTAAGAAGGATCTGCATCGACGTCTTCGATCACGACGGTTTCTCCCGTTCGCAGCGCACGTCCGCTGGCGGAGTTGCCCTGCCAGTTTGCCTCACGCAGCGAATTCAGGAACGTCTGAGTGAAGCCGTGTTGCACCTGAACCTTCAGGGCATTTTGCCGACCGTCCGGAATTTGTATCGTTCCCATGTCGGCACCGACCAGATCCATGGTCGCGCGGAGCATTTCCTGCAAACCATCGTTCATCGTCTGCATCTGCCAGAGTCGAAAACCGGCCTGGTTCAGTCGTGACAGAGCATCCGCTTCGGCCTTCAGTCTCTGCTCTCCTTTCCGAACGTTTTCCTGTGCTTCCGTTCGTAACGTAATGTCTTCGGAAAACAGGACGATCCCACCAATCGCACCGTCACTCGCGAACCATGGACGGATTTCATATCGCAACCACACCTTTCTTCCGTTCCGGTCGGTCCACGAATCCTGCTCTTCCTTTACGACTTCCCCGGCCAGGCCTCGAACATAGGCGGATCGCCAGCGTTCCGGACATTCCGGGAAGACGTCGTAGTGACAGCGGCCGAGGACGTTGCCCCGATGCGGAAGAAAATCCGACCGCCACCGCTGACTCACGGCCAGGTACTTCATCTGACGATCAAACATGGCGATGGCCACAGGAGCATGTTCCACGAATAATCGCAGCCGTTCTTCGCTTTCGCAAAGTGCCTGCTGAATCTCTTTCTCCCGAGAAACATCCATGGCTGTCCCGAACCATTCCGTAATCCTGCCATCAGAATCCAGAACAGGAATCGCGCGAGAATGTACCCAGCCAACGGATCCGTCGACCCGGATGACTCGATGTTCCAGTTCAAACAGCTTTCTGTCCCGGATGGACTGCTGGATAATTTTCGAGACGAATGACTGGTCTTCGGGCGGAATGTATCTCTGCAGCCAGGTTTGGCTTGGTTCATCCGTATCAGCGATAAATTCCGGACCTTTCAGATATCGCATGACTGTCCAGTCCGGGCTCATCGTGAAGACCATGGCGGACGTGGCCTGAGTGAACGTCCGGAATCGCAGCTCACGATCCATCAGCAGTCGCTCTTCCAGTTCGCGCTGCTTTGAATGACGCAGCTGCGCTGCAGCAACGCTGATCAGCATTCCTCCGGCGACGAATAATCCCATCGCAAGAATCTCACCCGACGAACCTGTTCCGAATCCAATCCAGGTCTCGACGACGACTGCACTCAGCAGCGTTGCGAATGCACTGGGGCCACCTCCGGCCAGCAGTGAGACCAGAGCGACCATCGGGTAGAACGTGACATAAACGGCCGTCGAATCAAACTGGTTGCGAAGCAGCCAACGTACTCCGACCGCCAGCAGAACCGCCAGAGCGGCTCCGCAATAGGGAATAATGTGCGACGGAAGCCTGAAAGACCTGTCCACGCCGGTCACGATCGGAACATTGTCATTCATGAAGCATTTTCATTCATGGAGCATTTTCATTCATACAGTGGCCGAACCTTCAATCGAAAGCATTCCCTGCACTGACCATTATGAACAAAACCGGGACAGGCACTCCTGCCAACAGGTATTTCACCAGGTTTCCGCCCTGTTGTCGGATCCAGTCACGGCTGTGTGAGCAGTGCTTAGTGTATCAGGCGAGACTCGATCCGGTGTGGTGAAATCCACCACCGGTAAACCGTCAATTCCGTGATTTACGATCGAACGGGCTCACGAAACAATCCCGCTG
>JAGQPY010000390.1 GCA_020426485.1 Planctomycetaceae bacterium | reverse complement strand
TCCGGCCTTCGCGTTCGCTGGTAAGAAATCCGCAGCGTTGCAGCAACCGCAGGTGTTCAGAGCTGACGTTGTCAGGAATCTCGCAGTCGGCCGCGATCTCACCCACAGTAAACCTGCCGTTCAGCAGAAGTTGGACAATTCGCAATCGAACGGGATGAGCCAGCGTCTTCAGGCATTCGGCTGCCTGAACAAACGCCTGAACACTGCCCAGCGGCTTTTGAGACTCAATCGGATTGTTCATCGACACCTCCACACTTTGAATAATCAATATATCGTAAGCTTACGATGTTTCAATGAGAGTTGACGGAACATTTTGAATCATTTCGGGAAAGATCGACGTTCTCCGGGCTGGTTTCGGGCAGCTTTGGCTTGATGCGGCGCATGGGAACGAAGGATTTTCCCACACAGAATGAGCCAAGTCTGATCGGGTTGTGACTGCACTTGCCAGTGTCTAAAGTACCCTTAGAAAGTCGACGTGGCACCGGGCAACCGCCAAGACATACCCAGCCCTGGATTCTGGTTGCTCTGATGAATGCCTTGCCACGGGGCTGAGGGTTCGTGGTGATCCTCGTTCCCGAAAATTGTGTTTTCACAGGGAAATTCCTGTTTTTTTTTTCACTGGGCAGTCTAGAGAAGACATTCATGAGTTTCGAAGGCAAGAACGCTCTGGTGACGGGGTCATCGAAGGGCATTGGGGCGGCGGTGGCTCTGGAGCTGGCTCGACAGGGGGCGAATGTTGTCGTCAATTGCCATTCCAGCCGGGACCAGGCGGACAAAGTCGCGGAACAGATTCGTGAACTTGGCCGGAAGGCACTGGTTGTGACCGCCGACGTTTCGTCCATGGAAGCCGTCGATGAGATGGTGCAGCAGACCGTTGCTGAATTCGGCAGTCTGGACCTGTTTGTCAGCAACGCCGTCTACAGCGACCGAGAGGTGATGCTGAAGGCTGACATGACAGGGTTCCGTCGAACTGTCGACGTCAGCATGTGGGGCGCGTTTCATGGCGTCCGAGCGGCTTCGATTCAAATGGTGCAGCAGGGCCGAGGCGGGGCGATTACGGTGATCAGTTCACCGCACGCCATTATTCCGTTTCCGACAGCCATGGCCTACAACATGTCCAAGGCCGCCATTGATCACATGGCCAGAACGGCGGCCATTGAGCTGGTGAAATACAATATTCGCGTCAACATCTTTCATCCCGGCTGGATCGATACGCCCGGCGAACGAAAATTCTTCACGGAAGAGCAGTTGCAGCAGGGAGCACAAGGGCTGCCCATGAAGCGCATGGGCACCGCTGAAGAAATGGCCCGCGGCGTTTGCTTCACGCTGAGCGATGATGCGGCTTATATGACCGGATCGACTCTGACCATGGACGGCGGTGTTGGCCTGCCATGGTGGTCGAAGCGTGAAGAAGGCGGCCAGTAGGCCCGTGGCGGAATCGTCCCGGATTTGCTTCGCCGCAAGTCGGCAGCAGTAAACGGCACGTCTGATGAAATGCGTCGGGCGAGCGGCCGTTGCATTCTTAACGGCCGCCGCGAAACGGCGAAGACATGCGACGCCTGAAGGAGAATCCAAGAGTCCTGACGACTTTCGTGACCGAAAAACGGTCATCTGCTGATCGGCGGAGCCGGGGACGACTTCCGCTTGATCGACGTCCCTTCGATTCCATGCCAATGTCGTTCCCGACGCCGGTCGAGCACAAACCGTCACTTGCTTTGTTCAATGCAGAACAGGTGCTGCTCGCCTCGAATGATCAGCTGATTGTCCACCGGAGCAGGCGTCGCATCGACAGTCTCTCCCACGTTGTTGGTGGCCACGACTTCCAGCTGTTCCGCGTCTTTGATCACGGTTGTTGTGCCGTTGCGGGAAGTGAGGTACACGTAGCCGCCGGCGGCGATCGGGGACGCGTAAATGTTGTCCAGCCCCGGTATTCGACTGGCCATGTAGAATGGTTTTCCCGTCTGAGCATTCACGCAGGACAATTGTCCGGATTTTCCTTTGTGGAAATACAGCCGTCCTGCGGACAGTAAAGGCGAACCGATGTCCGGAGTGTCTTTGTCGATCGTCCAGACGACACTTGGTGAGCCCTGAATGTCTCCATGCCCATCCGGCGTGAACGCGCCAAGGAAGGAGCCGCGATGACCGCTGCCAATGAACACCAGTCCGTCACCCGCCACTGGTGAAGCACATGGGCGTTCCGTCTGGCCTCCACATCGCCACAGTTCTTTTCCGGTTTTCAGATCATACGCTCTCGCGCAGGTCTGACCGTTCATGATGACCTGTTGTTTTCCGTCGTGTTCGATGACAAGCGGAGTGGCCCAGCAGGTGGGTTCGTCGCGATCGGTTTTCCAGATGGTTTCTCCCGTGGCTTTGTTCAGTGCGAACAGTGCTGACGGACCTTCGTGATCCCACGGAACAATGATCATGTCACCGGCCAGCGTGGGGGAACTGCCTTCGCCGAAACCATTTCTGGTGTCCATGGCTCCGAAGTCTGTTCGCTGCCAGACCGGTGTTCCGTCCATGGAGAAGCAATAGAGTCCTCGCGAGCCGAAGTGAGCGTAGACGCGAGTACCGTCGGTGCAGGGCGAAGCGGAGGCGAAGCCATTGGTGGAGTGAGTTCCCTGATGAGGAGTCGCCACAATGCAGGATCGCTTCCACTGCAGTTGTCCGCTCTGTCGATCGAAGCTCAGCAGCTGGAAGTCCAGTTCCGGCAGTTGCCGTGATCCGTTGCCCGTCGGAACCGCTGTGGTGATGAAGATCTGGTTGTCCCACACAACCGGCGATCCTGAGCCGCGCCCCGGAAGTTCCACCTTCCACTTTACGTTTTTCGAATCACTCCACTCGGTTGGCGGGTGAGCCTTCACGGCGACACCATTTCCCAGAGGACCTCGCCAGTGTCCCCAGTGATCGGCATGAGCGGAGGAACTCAAAATCAACAGACACAGCAATGCAGAATGGAAGGCAGGTTTCATGGAAGACTTTCGAGAGGAAATCAGGACGGAATCGGTCGGGCAGGCGTGAGAAAACATATGGTCAGAGCTGCTTCAGATCACCGGAATTCAAACCGTCGGGGCGTCCCCGACGAGTGGCCGGAAAGTGGCAGCGTTCGCCATCGCGGGAAGGAAAAACAAACGCTGGCTCACTCAGCTTTCGTGTCGTCGTACATGGACTTCATGTTGATGCGTCGCGGCGGTTCCAGATAGTGGTAGCCGGTATTCGGGTTGGTCTTATCAAAGGCGAAGGCATCCCGATTGGCAATGAAGTGCCGGAGATAGGCCACGGGAATTGCAAATCCCAGTCCTTCGCCGAACGTCAGCTTCATGTTGATCACTCCAACGACCTCACCGCGTGAATTGAACAGCGGTCCACCACTGTTGCCGGGATTAATCTGAGCTGTCGTCTGGATGTAAACGATGCCATCCATATTGCGATTTCGAGTGCTGACAATTCCTTCTGAAACGGAACGTTCCAGTCCCAGAGGACTGCCGATGGCAAACACCGCATCGCCTTCTCGATGAGAATCATCTTCGGCGACGAACACCGGCTGGAACTTGAGATTTTCCTGTTTGGGAATCTGCAGCAGAGCCAGATCGAAATGAGGATTCAACGCGATGATTTTAACGTCACGAATGGAAATGCGTTCGAATTCGCCCATGTCGCCCTGATGGAAAATGGTGACGGCGATGCGAGTCTGTCCTTCGACCACGTGATAGTTGGTTATGCAGTGTCCCGCTTCACTGATGATGAAGCCGGACCCCAGTCCATCGGGATTCTGAATGAGCACGACTCCTTCAGCAAACTGACTAACCAGTTCTTTGACCGTGCGGACCGGCAGTCGAGCAGACTTGAGCAACCCCGCGTCCGTGTGAGTCGCCGTGGGCATCGGCATGGGGTCTTCGGATGTTCGTTCGGCAATTCGGTCCAGCGGAATCCGAATGACGTCGACACCAACGTCGACGAAAACCGCATCCGGCTGTGACTTCAGCACCTGACCTTCGATTTTCTGTCCCGACTTCAGAACAATGACGTCGGCAGAAATGCGGCCGGCGAAAAAAAACATTCCACAAAAGGCCGACAAAAGAATCAGGTGCTGACGGCATTCAGAAAAAAAGCACATGGCGGTAAGAACGCTCCGGGAGGAAATGCAGCGGAAATGATCGTCGGCAGCATCGGTCACAGTGATGCCGGCGATCAGTTGTTTTTGAAGACGGAATGGCATTCCTGGCAGGCTGTGGAAACCTTGGACAGTGCCAGAGTGTAGGCGTCGAAGCTCTGCGATTCAGCGGCCGCCTGAATCTCTTTGCAGGCGTCCAGAATGCGTTGAGCATATCCGCGAAACTCTTCGTCGTCTTCGTAGCCATACCCGGGAAACAGGTTGACCTTCGTCATCGTTGCCAGAATCGCAGCTTCGTGAACAACCATGTCCTTCTTCGATTTGAAGGCGTCATCGCTGGTCACTTCTGTCTTAAGTTTCTTCTCGGAGTTCTCCATACGCATCATGACAAATCGCATTTCCGCGATGTCACAGAACTGCTCCGTCGCCGGTGGCTCTTCGACTCCCGCCGGACGAGAACGATTCAGGGTATCCGCCATGTTGTCGAACAGCTGACGAAGCCGATCCTGATCCTTCTTTCCCGGCTGCAGCGTGCCTTCGTTCATCTTTTTGGCGAAGTTGCGGATGTAGGCGGCGTCTTCTTTCCAGCTGATATCTTCCGGATGTTCCTGCACAATCGCCGCCAGTACGCCCACCGCCGCAGCTTTGGGCGGAATCATCAACATAGATCTGTTGTAGGCACCCACATTCTGCAGAGCTTCCGTCAGGAAGTTGCGGATATCCGTGATCTCCTGATCGATTTCCTTCATTGCGATCAGGTCACTCCACGAATCACCACCGCCTCCACCGGAAGCCGCCGCGGGTGGAGAATCTTCGGTGCCTGTTGCTGGTGCCGCAGCCGGTGCGGCGCCCATCCCCGACGGCCCGGCAGCGGGTGGCAAAGCGCTGCCTCCGGCCGGATTGCTTCCCGCCAGTGGCGTCATATTGGATGCCACGGCGTACGGTTGATCAAAGAAGACATCCAGCGGAACGTTGCCCAGGTATTCCACGCCGTTGGCATCTTTCCAACGCTCATTCTGACGATGCGGCCGATCGGATGTCGTCGTGGAACCGGACGACGCTGCCGGAGCAGTCGACGCTCCATCGGCGGCAACATCGGTCGACGACGACGGTGGAGCTGCCTGCTGAGATTGCTGAACGGGGGCTGGTGCTGAACCGCCGCATCCGCTGAAACATGTGGACAACAGTGACGTCGCCAGCAGGGTCCGTTGGATTGAAATAAGCTCAGGTTTCATAGTGATTCTTCCGACGGTTCGCACCCATCACAGGCTCAAACCCACTGCCCTGGAGTTACAAACAAAGTCTCTGAAAAATGGGGCCTGCCCCGATGAAATCGGCAATTGGGTCCCTGCCGCAGATTCTACAGAGATCGCGGGTTGTCGGCCAGCAATTGTCGAGGCTTCAGATTTCAATCCCCCTTGGAGTG
>JAGQPY010000038.1 GCA_020426485.1 Planctomycetaceae bacterium | reverse complement strand
AATACATGCACAACTTCACACAGCGAGAAGCTCTGCAGGATCTGCAGTTTCGCGGTGGCTATGTTTATGTGTCCTATATGCTGACCGGTGAACACATTCCCTATGAACGTGACAGCAGTACGCTGGGACGCCTGAAACCCTTCGAGAACTTCTTCCTGGTCGATCACTGCAGCGGCGGCGCCGCCAGCGGCATGGGAGCCTGGGGAGTTGCCGTGCGATACTCCTACCTTGACCTCACCGACGACAATCGTCTGGGCGGAACCGGAGAATCCGTCACGGGAGCTTTGAACTGGTACTGGACTCCATACTCAAAACTCCAGTTCAACCTGATCTACGGTGATATTGCCAACCGCAACATTAACAACGACGCTTTCGGTGGGTCGTACCTGATCGCGGGAACTCGGTTTGCGATCGAATTCTGATCCGGTCGTCTGCCGACCGAGGAAGTGAACGCCGGAATTCTTCGGCAGCACTTCCTCCGAAACAGGTGCCGCATCTCAGTTCTGTCGTACTCATCAGGCCGCGATGCACCCGGGTGAGTGGATACCAATTTCTCAAGAAACAGGTTCAGTACCACGTCAAGAATCAAATCCAGTTAAAGGGCCACGCCCTGAACAGGAGATCCTGAAATGATGACTCAATATCGCCTTCTGATCGCCGCTGCTCTGGTCCTGCTGATTCAACATAACAGCCAGGCCGGCCTCGGCTTTCACACTTCCTGTTCCGATCGCTGTACCGAATCATGTCAGATGATGTGCGTTCCGGAATGCAAGGTTGAAAAGGTTGAGAAGCACTGCTGGCAGACGGAATGTGACACGGTCACGGTTCCTCCCGTCACTCTGCCCTGCTGCAAATGCCTGCTGCACGGACGAAAGAAGTGCTGCTGCAACCGAGGCTGTTCGGATGGAAGCTGTACCGGGTGCTGCGAAAGCTCCAAAAATAACTGCTGCAAAAACAGCCTTCTTCGCAAAGTCTTCGGGAAATTCGCCTGCTGCGATGTGAAGTGCGTTACCAAGCTGAAGCCGCACAAATACGAATGCGAAGAATGCGTCGTCGACTGGAAACTGGTCAGCGCCGGAAGCTGTGGATGTTGTTCATCCTGCGGCGACACAAGTCTGTGCCCACCCAGTTGCGGTGCACCGGAGATCGAATACCGCGAGGGAAGTCTGTGTCCGCCGCCCAGCATCATGGAATAACCAGCCGAGCTGGATTCAAACGGATTCGAAAAGAAACTTCGCCATTGAAACAACGTCCCGCGGGAAATGTTCCGATGGCGTCTTTTCAACCTGAGGCAGACGCATTTTGTGCGCAGGGGCTGAATCTGAATTGTCGCTGACGCTGAAATATCAGGCTTCGATTTTCTTCAGGATCAACGGTCGGCCGGGCACAGTCTCGCCGATGGTGATTGCCTGACGCACGAACGACACATGTTGAGCGGGAGCTTTTGTGAAGATTCTGGCCAGAGGCTGACCGACTTCCACCGGATCTCCAATTCGCACCAGCATTTCGATTCCGGTACTGTGATCGATGCTGTCTGACTTTTTTCTGCGTCCGCCGCCCATGGCAATGATGGTCAGGCCCAGCGCTTCGGTCGCAACGTCGCTGACGATTCCCTCGGATTCGCTCAGCACGTCATGAGCGGGGGCAACGTCAGGTCGAAAGTCCGCCGCGCCGCCCTGAGCCGCAACCATCTGCTCAAACTTTTCGAACGCACGACCACTGTCCAGACAACTTCGGGCTGTTTCCATCGCCTTTTCGTAACCTGCCGCTGTACCAGATGTCACCAGAAGTTCGGCTGCCAGCTGCAGAGTCAGTTCTCGCACATCGGGCGGCCCGCCACCTTTCAGGACGTCGATGGATTCCAGGATTTCCACCGCGTTGCCACACATTCGGCCCAAAGGCTGACTCATGTCCGTGATCAGTGCCGACGTTCGAACGCCCATGCGTCGACCCGTTTCAACCAACGACAACGCCAGCGCCTGGGCTCCGTCGATGGTTTTCATGAAAGCTCCGGAACCGCACTTTACATCCAGCACCAGAGCATCCAGCGATTCGGCCAGCTTTTTGCTCATGATGCTGGCTGTGATCAGCGGGATCGACGGAACCGTCGCCGTGACGTCTCGCAGGGCATACAGCCGACGGTCAGCGGGAGCCAGTTCCTCGGAGGCTCCTGTAATCACTCCACCGACTTTCTGAGTCAGTTGATGAATTTCCTGAAGCGACAGGTCCGTTCGAAAGCCGAGGATCGCTTCCAGCTTGTCCAGAGTTCCGCCGGTAGCGCCAAGTCCTCGTCCGGACAACATGGGCACCTGCAGTCTGCATCCCATCAGCAGCGGAGCCAGCGGGATGGAAATCTTGTCACCAACGCCGCCGGTGGAATGCTTGTCGACTCGACTGAAGCCGTCCCCCGGCCATTGCAGCCGCTCACCGGAATCAAGCATCTGCTGAGTCAGCGTGGCGGTTTCCCGAGCCGTCATCCCGTTCAGATAGATCGCCATCGCCAGTGCGGACATCTGATAGTCCGGAATTTCATCCCGAGCGTAGCCCTGAATGAAGAATTCAATCTGCGAATCGGTAAGTTCGCCACCATCTCGCTTGGCGGCAATGATCTGTGCGGGAATCACGGGGCAACTCCGGATTGACCGATGTATCGGACCTGTGGGGCAGAACACACAGCGCTACGAACGGCGGCGTCCGGTCAGCAGCCAGGTGAGCCACGAAACAACAACGACCAGAACCGTGCCGACCACGATCGCCATCAGAGGATGAAACCACTGTCGAATGGGTGCCGCCATTCGGCACAGCGGAGCCAGAATTGTTGGCGGTTCTTTCAGGTCAGACAGCATGATCAGAGCAATCGACAGAATACCCGTCGCAACGCCGGTCCCGGCAGCGCAGGATCCCCGAACATTCGTAAACCGAGCCAGCAGAATAAGTCCCAGAGTTCCACCGCTCAGCACCCCCGACATCTGCCACCAGATATCCAGCATCTGCCGGATACCAATCATCGCCAGAGCCGCACCGATGCCCGCCAGTCCCAGCAGAACAGTCCAGATGCGAAGAAACCGCAGTTCAGCATGATCGGCTTCCGTCCCGGCGACAGGCAGGCCGGTCACCGAATCCATTCGTGAGGCTCCGGTTGACGACGGATCGGTGGTGGTTCCCGAAAAGAAGCGGTTTCGCACGTCACACAACAACAGTGAGGCGGAACTGTTCAGAGAAGAATCAACGGTACTCATCGCCGCCGCCAGAATCGCGGCGATCAACAGGCCGGATGCTCCGACCGGCAACTCATTCATGATGAAATACGGCAGGACTGAATCGGCTCCCGTATCCGGCGGCAGTTCGCCCACCGTGCCGTAAAAGGCAAACAATCCGGTTCCGATGAAAAACAACACGGCCGACAGAGGCAGATAGGCCAGTGCTCCCATCCAAACGCTCTTTATGGCTTCGCCTTCCGTTCTGGCTGTGAAATAACGCTGAACAAATGTCTGATCGGCAGCAAAGTTCTGCAGGTTAATAAAGAAGCCGAACACCAGCATCGTCCAGAACGTGGATTCGGCAAAATTGAAGTCCATGCTTCCCAGAGACAGCTTGTTCATGGCGGGAGTCTCCGCAGCGCGAACGACACCCATGAAGCCGCCGGGAATCTCCCACAGCAGCAGCGTCACACAGATCAGCATACCTCCAATCAAAATGATGCTCTGCAGAACGTCTGTCCAGATCACGGCTTCGATGCCGCCCATCAGCGTGTACGCAATCACCAGCACTCCCAGACCGACAATCAGGGCCGGAATGGGGACCTGAATCAGAGCCGACACTGCCAGTGAAACGCCAAACAGAATCGTTCCGATGCGGCCGATGTGATACAGCACATTGAAGCCCGCCGCATACAATCTGGCCCATGTTCCGAAACGCATCTCCAGATGTTCATAGGCAGACAGACTGCCGCAATGGCGAAAAAAAGGCACGAAATACCGAGTCGCCACCCAGGCCGCGTAGGGAAGCGACAGGGAAAACACAAACGGATTCCACGTCCCGGCGAACGTCTTTCCGGGATGAGCAATGAAGCTGATGCTGCTGACAAACGTCCCAATGATCGACAACCCCACGACCCAGCCCGGCAGCGAACCACCCGCCGAAATGAATTCGGACGCAGAACGAGTCTTCGTGGACATCAGACATCCAAGGATCGTCACCACAATCAAATAACCGGCAACAACCCATAAATCCACGGTACTGGCAACGCCCATCTTTATTCACAAACCTTCAAGGGCTTCGCCGTTGCCCCAGTGGGCGTGGCAAGCCGGTTAACGCGGATACCTGAGGGCGCCAGGACGCTTCCGTTAGTCGCTTGAGCTAACAGAAGGGCTTCGCTCAACGCCATGAAGACATCTGATCTGAATACAGATCATTTGTTTAACCCGATGCCGCAGGCGAGGCTCATCCTGGCTGCGATCAACCTCGCCTGCAGCTTCGGATTAAACGATCGGTATTTCTTCACGGCGTTGAGCAGATCCCTTGATCAACAGAGCCCAATACAAGAACTTTGCTCTCAACTCAGTAATTCTTGTCCGGCACAGCCGGACCTACGATTGACGAAGCGACCAGCGGGAGCGATTCGCCGGTGAAACCGTTCCACCTCTCACCCGCATCCCACGGCCACCGGCTCAAGGGCGAAGCCCTTGGACAGAACTGCCTTCTTCGGAAACGTTGGTGGGACGGTCCAGACAGATCGTTTCCGGCGACGGAGTTCCCCGAGGCCACGAGAGAACAAAACGCGTTCCTTCGCCGGGGCCGCCTTCGATACGAATTCGTCCGCCGTGTTCACGAATGATTTTGCGGCTGACGGGAAGTCCGATGCCCGTGCCGCGCGCTCCCTTGGATGATTCGAAGACATTAAACACGGTTGCCCGCTGCTCTTCGGGAATGCCGGGGCCGTTGTCGGTGACGGCCACCAGCATGATGTCGTTGTGGCTGTCGTATCCGGTCTGCAGAACCACCAGCCCGTCTTCGAGTTCCGCGACAGCGTCCAATGCGTTTACGACGATGTTCAGAACGGCTCGATGAATGCCCTCGTGGTCGAAGGCTCCCTGAGGCACATCGGCGGCCGGGCGGAATTCAAAGCGGACACCGTTTTCCGTGGCTGTCACCATCGCCAGTTCGGCGACGTCTTCGCACACTCGGTTCAGGTTTCCGGCCTGCAGATTGGGGACGCGTTCCTTGCTGAACGACAGCATGTCCATCACCAGGTCGTAAATGCGGTTCTGGTTCTTTTCGACAACGTGCCAGCCCTGCCGCACCATTTCGTTCTGTTCGGTGTCCAGCCCTCGCTGAATCAGATATCCGCCGCCTCGAACGCCCTGCAGAATATTTTTGATGTGGTGGCTGAGCACCGCAATGGTCTGCCCCATGGCCGCGAAACGTTCGGCTTTCAGCAGAGCTTCCTGGTAACGGCGAGATTCGATGGCCATCGCCGCCTGTCGAGCCACTGCGACCACGGACTTCAGATGAGCTTCCGTCAGGCGACCGGTGACTCCCGTGGCGTCGGATTCCAGCACGTCGGTGGTGATGTCGATGTAAAGCACGCCCAGAAGGTCGCCGTGGCCTCGCAGCGGAGCACAAATGGCTTCGCGAATGCCCGAGGATGCAATGCTGTGTCCGCCACCGAATCTCTGATCGTGCAGAGCATCCGACGTCCGGACGGCCTGACCGTTCTGAATGACATATCCCGTAATCGAACGCGAAATCAGCATCTTCTCACTGGGATCACGCAGGCTGCCTCGCTGCCGATACACCAACGGCGTCAGTTCCGCACCGACGGCTTCCCGCAGCAGAACACATCCGCGATCGGCCAGCACGGCGTTCAGGGTCAGATCGACAATGCGATCCAGCAATGATTCCAGAGTGTGAGTCGGCCGAACAAGCTCTTCAGCGACCTGGTACAGCAGTTCCAGTCCGACCGCCTGCTGATTCACCGACGAACCGCTCGACGAAACAGAATCAACCCGCACCTGCTGCACAATGGCCGAATGCTGCCCCGAAGGCGAATCGTCGACAAATCGAACCTGTTCCACCTGAGTCGGCTGCCGCTCAGTCTCCGTCAGCTGGAACGCGAGCACCGTCGTCCCCAGCCGAATGCTGTCCCCGTCCCGCAGAGCGACATCGTTGACTCGCCGACCGTTGACATACGTCCCGTTCGCACTCCGCAGATCCACCAGCCGAAAGACGCTGCCGTCGTAAAACACCTTGGCATGCTGGCGGGAAACTTCCGTGTCGTCGACGCGAATCTGAGTACCCACGCTGCGTCCAACAAACAGCTCTCGCCCCGTGCGCTTGATTTCAAACCGAGCACCGCGGTTTGGTCCGTTCACTACTAGCAGCGTTGCCTGTGGCATGGAAATCTGCGGGGATGGAGGGAGTCGTGTTGGGGGTAGACGGTACGAGCCAACATACCAGAAAAGAAAACACCAAACGTGAGTGGAGCAGGGCGGTTCTGCGAGGACTGCACTGGAATGAGACCGAATTTCCGGCTAATTCTCAAGCATCGCCAGAAATTCGTCTTCTGTCAGCACGGGAATGCCAAGCTCCTGCGCTTTGGTGAGTTTGCTGCCGGCATTTTCCCCGGCCACTACGTAGTGAGTCTTCCTGGAAACACTTCCGGACGCTTTCCCGCCATGATCGCGAATCAACTGCTCTGCCTCATCGCGCTTCAGTCGGGTCAGTGTTCCTGTAACCACGACCGTTTTGCCACTCAATGGCGCGGTGCGTCCCTCGGAAGCGGTCGCGACATCGTCCGGACGGCCAAGATTCAGATTCAGTTCCTGCAGCTCGTGAACCAATCGCCGACCGTAGTCAGACGAAAAGAATTCCGAAACAGACGCTGCGATCACCGGCCCGATTTCGTCGATGGAAGACAACGAATCCGCCGTCTGGCTGGCGATCGCTTCCATCGTGCCGAACGCTCGCTGCAGAATCTGAGCGTTGCTTTGTCCGACGTGTCGAATGTTGAGTCCCGTCAGCAGGCGCCACAGTGGTTGCTGACGAGACGCATCCAGCCCGGCCAGCAGCTTGTCGACCGATTTTTCGCCAAGCCGCTCCAGTTGCAGAATCTGATCGCGTTTTTCGGCCAGACGATAAAGTGACGGAATCCCGTCGATCAGGTTTGCGGCCAGCAACTGTTCGATCAGCTTTTCCCCCAGCCCGTCAATGTTCATGGCCGGACGAGACGCAAAGAACACCAGCGATTCACGCAGTTGAGCCGGACAGCCCGGATTAGGACAGCGGATGTACACTCCACCTTCGTCCCTGCGAACGGCGGTTCCGCATTCGGGACAGAATTCCGGAAACACAAACGGCCGCTCGCTTCCCGTGCGAGCCACCTCGTTCACGCGCAGGACGTGGGGAATGATCTTGCCGGCTTTCTCCACCAGCACCGTGTCGCCGATCATGATGCCCAGCCGTTCGACTTCATCGCGGTTGTGCAGACTGGCTCTGGACACGATGGTGCCATCGATTTCCACCGGTTCCAGTTCGGCTACAGGAGTCAGCGTGCCGGTCTTGCCTACCTGAATCCGAATGTCACGGACCTGAGTTTCCGCTTCGTACCGCACCCACTTGTAGGCGCGTACCCATCGAGGACTCTTGGATGTGCTGCCTAGTTCGTCGCGTTCGGCAAGGCGGTTGAGTTTGATCACGATGCCGTCGACTTCAAACGGCAGTTCCGCTACTCCTTCCATCATGCGAGCAATGACGGTCTGCAGTTCGGCATATCCGGTGGCTCGACTGACGTCCGGCGTCACCGGCATGCCCATCTGTCGAATGTCGTCCAGAAAGTTCAGATAAGATTTCCACTCACGCCCTTCCACGTAGCCGACTCCGTGAGCCAGAAACCGCAGGCTGCGACGGCGAGCTTCCCGGGAATCCAGCAGCTTCAAAGCTCCGGCGGCGGCATTGCGAGGATTCCGGAAGGGTTCTTCACCGGCCGCCACCTGTTTGGCCTGGAACGCGGCAAACTGTTCGTTGGGAATGACGACCTCGCCACGAATCTCCAGCACCGCCGGTGGATTCGAGGTTTCCAGCCGCAACGGCACACCGCCCACCACACGAGCGTTGGACGTGATATCGTCACCCACTTCTCCGTTCCCACGCGTCACTCCGCGAACGAACTCGCCGCGTTCGTAGATCAACGCCATCGCCACACCGTCGATCTTGTACTCCACGCTGTATTCCAGATCTTCGCGGCCAAACGTCTTTCGCAGCCCCGCGTCCCAGTCGGCCACTTCCTGTTCGGTAAACGCATTCTCAATCGACAACATTGGTATGCGATGAACGACCTGTTCGAAACCTTCAATGGGCTCGCCGCCCACCTTGCGCGTCGGACTGGTCGGTGAATCGAACTCGGGATGTTCGGCCTCCAGTTGCTGCAGTTCCGCCATCAGCTGATCGAATTCGCGGTCGGAAATCTCCGGAGCCGCCTCGACATAATACAGCCGATTATGACGTTCCAGCTCCCGACGCAGGTGAGCAATTCGTGCTTGAACGGATTCCGCCATGAATGAACTCATTCTCATGCAAAGCAACGCCGAAAACCCGTAACCCTTCGCCACACAGCGCGAAGTCCGGGTGCCCAGTTTTATTTCACGGTGCCGGGGTTGGCCAGCCGATCGTCAGACCGTGTTGCCGTCCGGTGAAGACGATGGCCGATTGTCCGAAATCAGTTCCTCGTCGAGACCCCGCTTTGTGCGTATGCGGTCGACAACCATCGCCAGCAACGAAATCGCCACGACGACGACGAATTCCCACAGCAGCAGCCCGTTCCCGTTCGCTTCCAGCCACTGCGAAACCGGCGCGCGGGGATCTCCAAACAGCGACGCGATCATGGCCAGAATCGTCATGATGAACACGACCGTCACCGGAATAATCAGTCGAAAAAACAGGGCTGGTTTTGTACGAGGTGGCTTCATGGACTTGATCAGGTGTCACGGGCATATCCGTGATTCAGTGTGCAGGTTCTGACAACGCCGACCGGTGCCACAGGCCGCCATAATCAGCATATGGTTTGAAGTCGGCATGGAAACACCATTCATTTTGGCACCCGTCCAATCATAGCTGGCCGAGGACGCACGGAGAACCGCTTGGCCGCGGGGGCGGCTTTTGATGCTGCAATCAGGAAAGATCAAAGTTCCCGTCAGGAAATGTTCATTGATCCGGCGTCCGAAACACGGTCCAATCGGTGTGCCGCGTGAGCAACTGCTGTTCGTCTTCGCTATCGACAAAAATACAGACGTCGGTCGGTTTCAGAGTTGCCAAATCTACCTCGCCGTACAGTCGCCATTCGCGTTCAGTTGTCCAGTCAAGCCTTCCGCGAGCATCCGTTGCCGGCTGATACCATCGGCGATCCTGAAGCTGCTGGTAGTCCTCGAAAGTCGGGTATTCAACCGGCCTCGCCCCCAGTTCCACCAGAGTTGATCGACGAATCGCGATTCCTCGTGGTTCGAAGTCATATCGCTGACGATGACGCCGGAAGATTCGTCGCTGACGAAATTCTCTCAACGGGACCGCCGTGAAGGAGACGCAGCCGCCGTGATTGTTTTCCGGTGAAGATGCCTGAATACATCCTGTGGAAATCATACGCAGCAAAGCCGCAATCCCCGATCGATCTGCGGATTTGCAGCCCAGAATCAGCTCATCCAGATACTCATCAACCGGCTGCCCCTGCCACGGTCCGAAACAGGGACGCGTCCAGTGACATAACCAATCGTCGGGCGACGTCAGTGGATTGTCGCTGAGCAACTCGACGCCGGGTACGACAGATGAAGGTGTTAACTCAGGATCGGACGTTAAGGAACCCCGGTCTGTGTCAGCATCTGTGGATGTCAAGATCCACGGGATCACACCTTCATCGATCAGTTGAGCCGGAATTGATCTTCCGTTGTTCGACGCAGCCAGAACATGACAGCTACGGCGATGTGAGTTTCTTAAATGCCGTTTCGTCAGAGACTCAATGTGGCCATTGGGCCGGCAACTCAGCACCAACAATCGCTCAGCCAGCGCAAAGGCAGCTCTGTCAACGATGGGGATTTCAGTGTCGGTATCGCCGGAACTCTGGGTGGGGGTAGAGATGCAAAGTTCCGGTGATACGCGAACGACGTTGGCGTCGCTGTTTTTGCGAAGATTCGATTGATGTATTTCCGCCCGAATCCATGCGGAGAGTTCGCGTTCGTCAATGCACTGACCTTCGGAAACGATCAACCGCAGACAGGACACGCCAAACAATTCGCTGGCTCTCAGCACAGCCGCAGACGTTGAAGTCCTGTCCACACTGATCAACGCTTCGCCATTGGCGTCGATTCGAAGAACGGCGGTTCTGAGTGCTGAGTACCAATCCGAGTGTAGATCCTTTCGCTTTGTCAGCCGCGACGAAACCAGCGAAATTCGTTTTCGTTCGCAGACCGGACCTGACCACAGAAACAGGCGACAGCCAATCCATTCGCACAATACATGCGGCAAAATTCGAGGCAGGGAAAGTGTGGCACTCATCTTTCCCGGACAACAATCAACGGGAATCGCGAAACCATGGTTGCTTGCGATGTCGAAATTTGCAGCGTCTTCCGAAATCAGCCATCGCTTCCATGCCGCGAAGACACTGCGTGCCAACTGATCGCAACAGGCACTGCCTACCGGGACAATGCTGTCTCTCAACGGCGTGGTGTCGGAGTTGATCGATGTGTTTTCAGCATTGGCCGGGTTCTTCATCCGAGCGACTCCGCCAGCCGGAAAAACGTTTATCGGGAAGTTGTTCCTCGATTCGCGGGGAACTCCACCAGCACTTTGATGGCACCTTCACGGCGATAACGAAACAGGTCGAACGCCTCCTGGATCTGCGCCAGAGGGTAGCGGTGAGTCAGCAGGGGCGACAGGTCGACTCGTTTTTCCGCCAGCCACTGCATGGCCAGAGGAAACGTGCGTTCAAAATCCGGATGCAGACTGGTGCGAATGGTCAGATTCTTCAGCATCGCATCTTTCAGCTGCAGACCGTCCACCGGAATCGGCGGCACACCGAAATACAGAATGTCGCCGTGTTCCTTTGTAAGTCGTACCGCATCGTTGAACGCCTGAGCTTTATGACCGACCGCTTCCACGCACACTTCCGCCAGTTGCCCGTTCAGAATGGATCGAACTTCGTCCACAGCGTTCATGCCGGTCGACGTCACGACATCCGTGGCCCCCATGGTTCGAGCCAGTTCTGTGCGGTCTCGAACAGGGTCGATGCCGATAATGCGCCGAGCCCCCATATTTCGAAGACCGGCAACGAACATCTGTCCGATGGGCCCCAGCCCCAGCACCACAACATCCCGGTCAATCATGTTGGGCAGCTTCTTCAGAGCCCAGACGACGGTTCCGAAAGGCTGAGCCAGCAGAGCAACTTCATCCGAAAGTCGCGGATCCAGAGCGATGGCTCGCTCTTCCGAAAGTACAAAGCGTTCGTACAGTCCTCGCTGACCAACCGGAACGGCCAGCACTCGAGTTCCCGGTGTCCAGCGAGATCCATTCGTGGCCACAACCGTCCCCACCATCTCATGCAGGGACATGCCGTCGGGCTGCGGATAAGGAACCGCATGACCTTCGAAATCTCCATCAAAGAACGGCAGATCAGACCCGCAAAGGCAGGTCATTTCGGGCTGAAAGATCATCATGCCCGGCTGTACGTTCGGCTCCGGAAGCACAGGTTCTTCGACCTGAATCAACTGAACTTTTCCGGGCGACGGAAACTGACCAGCCAGCATGTTGAAATTCTCCAGTCGTTGAAGGAATCAGCGGGACACTTAAACGTTTCGCCCCTGAGCCACAGGCGCTTCCGGACGGTGCCGCACAACCGGCAGTTGTCTCGAACACAACGCAACGTTCATCGGTTTATGAAGTTCGCATCAGTGTGAGCCGTCGACGCCGCGGCCGAATTCCCACGGCGTCGACCACATCTGAGCTGCCGAAGTTCACTCAGCCCCGGCCGATGCCTGTTTTTTCTTCCTGCGTCCCGGTGTCGGCTTTTTCGAATCAGGGGAATTCGGCTGCGGCTGGCTTCGGCCAGGCTGTCGTGAATGTGCAGCCAGCTCTGTCGGCATTCCCTGGTCGCCCTGCTGCTTCATCCATTGATCCAGTTCTGCGGACAGGCGCTGGCGGATTTCCTGATACTTTGGATCTGCGGCAAGGTTTTGAGTTTCCAGTTCGTCCGACTGCAGATCGTAAAGTTCTTCCCCCGGACGGTGAAACAGCCAGTCGATGCGAGCCGCCAGTTTGGAATCTGACTTTGCATCTTCCTGCCACGATTCGATGGGCTGGCCCTTGTGAATTCCTCCAATCGAATAAGTGTTTTCCGGGGCAAGGTTGCGAATGTATTTGTAGCGCTGATCACGAACGGCTCGCATGGGGTACGGTGCCTGATATCCGTTGATGCCCACCGTGGTATGCTGCGAAAACACATATTTCCGCATGGGAGCCCCCGGATTCTCCAACAGCTTCAAAAAACTGCGACCATCGAAGCCTCGATTCCCGTCAGCGTCGGGGCAACCGGTGTCGATGGTTGACGGATCGATTCCCGCCGCTTCCAGAAATGTGGGAGGCACATCAACATACTGCACAAGTGACTGACTGTGACTTCCGGCCTTCACATGTCCCGGCCAGCGCACGATTGTCGCCACGCGAATTCCATTGTCATAGACGCTCCACTTGCCGCCGTAAGGAAAGCTGCTGCCCTGTTCGCTGACGAAGATGACCAGAGTGTCATCGGCCTGTTTCGTTTCATCCAGAATTGCCATCAGCTGCCCGACCTGCCAGTCCAGTTTGTTGATTTCGCCGTAGTAATCAGCCAGCAGTTGGCGAGTCTTCTCGTTGTCGTGCAGCCACGGCGGCACCGTCAGCTTTGCGGGATCATGAAGCCCCTTCGGCCCGCGGTTCCACGGACTGTGTGGATCATTCGACGCAAACACCAGCAGCCACGACTGTTCTTTGGACCGAGTCACGAACTCTCGAGTCTTTTCGAACGCGTCATCGTTCTTGCCGCCGATGTGTTCATAAGGAAATGAAGTCGCAGGTCCAACGTGTTCCTTTCCCTGAAGTGCAACTCGGTATCCATGATCCTTCAGGTACGTGAACATGCTCTTCGTGCCGTCGTACACGCGAGTGTGGTTGGGGTAAGCACCGCTGCGAATCGGAAACAAACCCGTGTACAAAGCATGACGCGACGGCGAACACGTCGTGGCCGGCGTGAACATGCTGGTCATCGAAAGTCCCTGCGATGCCAGTCGATCCAGATGAGGCGTCCGGACGTCTTTGTTTCCTGTGAAACCGAAGTCTCTCCACGTCGAGTCATCCGAAATGATCAACATCAGATTGGGACGACCGGATTTGGTTTCAATCGAAGCAGCGTTCAAATCTGCGTTCATCGTCAACGCGATGCTCAACAGACTGACCGATAACAGAATCTGAGACTTCATAATGGATGACTCATGTTTCAGGAAAAAAATCACTGCGGAATTGGGCACAGCATTTGACTCACTTCGAGCTTCCACTCGGAAGCTCGATGCCCGCTCTGACTGATCGCTCACCAAAATCCTTTAGTCTTGCCCTTTGAACCCCCGCCGATGCAGACGTGCATTGCGGAGAGAATAGACGCGACCGGGTTGATGGAAAAGTCAGCGAGCGATACTCACCCAAACCTTTCAGCCTCGCGCGACGATTGGACTGCGTGCAGCATTCTATGGGAGCCGTGATTCTGAGATCGTTACAGGTGGATGTCCGGACGGCCGGATCAAGCGAAATTGCATTCCAGGGAGCGGGATCGGCGGCGAACCGTCTGGAATTTGAGAAGGCCTGTCGTTAGCATCCGCAGCCTGAAAATCGGTCTTTCCGGACCGATTGGTCGGTTTTGCGTCCCACCGCCGACCAGGCATCGCTCAGACCCCGATTTACGATTTTCATCTCATGCCAACGATTAACTTTGTGAACGAAAAGGTCTCCGTTGAGGCAAAGGACGGCGAAAACATTCGGTCCGTTGCGATGAAGAATGGCGTGCAGTTGTATTCCGGCCCTCACAAGGTCCTGAACTGCATGGGTTTCGGAACCTGCTGCAGTTGCAACGTGGCCGTGAAGAAGGGTGCGGAGAACTGCAGTCGCAAAGGCATTCTGGAACGCATCAACAAGTGGATCAACCCGCTCCTGGGCTTGAAGCTGCTCAGCAACCCGGAAAAAGAAATTCGGCTGGCCTGCCAGACCAAAGTTCACGGTGACGTGGAAGTGGAAACTCATCCACCGATCAACTGGCACGGCGAAAAGTTCTGGGGCTGATCCAAACAGCGAACATTGCTCTGCCCCGGTTTGGTCTGTTGACATGAATGAGGACAGGCGGTTGTGCCTGTCCTTCTTTTTTGTTGCCCTTCTTTTTCGTTGACTGACACGGCCCCTCAGAAAGACGAACTCGCCGTGAAGGTTCGTGCGTTGCTGAGGTTAACGCCCGACCTGAGACCGCAGCTCAACTTTGAATTCAATATCAGTCAGCGACCGTAATTGAAATGCTGCACCTTCAAAAGGATTGATGGGTTGTCACTGCGAATTGTCCTGATGGGAACCGGCGAATTTGCCTTACCAACGTTTCGCGCGTTGATGGAAAGCGACCGTCATTCGGTCGTGGGCGTTTTTACTCAGCCGGACCGCGAAGGGCGAGGACACCATCGGCACGTGAACAAAGTCAAAGAGCTGGCTCTGCAGAATGACATTCCCGTCTTTCAGCCGCCGCGAGTCAATCGTCCGGAAGTCCTGTCGCAACTGCGTGATCTGCAGGCGGATGTCTTTGTCGTGGCCGCATACGGGCAGATTCTGAAGCCGGAACTGCTGGCGATTCCTCGCCTGGGAGCCTTTAACCTTCATGGCTCACTGCTTCCACGCCACCGCGGCGCCGCGCCGGTGCAGTATTCGGTGTGGCAGGGAGATCGCGAAACCGGCGTTACCATGTTCCTCATCGAACCCGCGCTGGATTCGGGGCCGATGGTCGGTCAGGTTGTGACCGAAATCCGGCCCACCGAAACCTCCGGCGACCTGATGACTCGCCTGGCCGACCTGAGCGTCTCCCTGACCGAAACGGTTCTGGACCAGCTGGAAGGCGGAACGGCAGTCCTGACGACTCAGAATGAAGCGGCCGTCACGCTGGCCCCCAAGATCAGTAAGGAAGACGGTCAGATCGACTGGACACAGTCGGCCAGTCGCATTGACTGCCACGTGCGAGCGATGCAACCGTGGCCCAAGGCGTCAGCGACTCTGTGCGTTGATGATCGGCCGCCGCTGCGGTGCATTCTTCTGGAATGTCGAGTTCCGGATGGTTCCGACAACGTGTCAGGAACACCGGGAGACATTACAGTTCGCGATCGTTCGCTGCTGGTGAAGACCGGCAGCGGTATTCTGGAAGTTCTGAAACTTCAGCCGGAAGGACGCAAGCCGGTTGATGCCATGGGCTTTATCAACGGCTACGGTGTGAAAACCGGCGGACGTTTTACTCCCCAGACATAGGTACAGCACTGGTGACTCAGGCTCGACTGCTGACGGACGTTCCCCAACCACTCCGCGATTTCGCTTCGCAGCGCGAGGGCTTTGCGGCGGAGTATCCGTTTGCGTCTCACTGGGCAGAAGTCGATGGCCACGTCATGCACTACGTCGACGAAGGACAGGGGCCCGTTCTGCTGATGGTGCACGGCAATCCCACGTGGAGTTTTGCGTGGCGTCATCTGATTTCATCGCTGTCGTCCGACTACCGAGTCATCGCCGTTGATCATCTGGGCTGCGGATTTTCCGAAAAACCACAGCACGCCGACTACACTCTGAACGGCCACATTTCACGGCTTGAGTCATTGGTACAGGCACTGGACCTGCAGAATGTGACGCTGTTTGCTCATGACTGGGGTGGAGCCATCGGAATGGGCTGCGCTGGTCGACATCCGGATCGATTTCGACGCTTCGTCCTGATGAATACCGCCGCCTTTCGCAGCCAGCGCATTCCCTTTCGAATCGCCCTGTGCCGAATTCCGCTGCTGGGAACTTTGGGAATGCAGGGGCTGAATCTGTTTTCCATCGCGGCCGTTCACATGGCGGTTGAAAAACGGTTGTCGGCCGCGGCTAAAGCCGGATTTCTGGCTCCCTACAATTCGTGGGCCAACCGAATCGCCGTGCGTCGCTTCGTGCACGATATTCCGCTGTCAGAAAGCCATCCCAGCTACCAAACGCTTCAGGCCGTTGAAGAAGGGTTGCCACAGTTCGTGGATCATCCCATGTTGCTGATCTGGGGAATGAAAGACTGGTGTTTCACTCCGCACTTTTACGACGAATTCTGCCGTCGGTTTCCGAATGCGTTGCGGCACCCGATCGCCGACGCCGGTCACTATATCTTCGAAGATGCCCGGCAGGAACTCCTTCGGGCCAGCAGAGATTTTCTGGCAACGACGGAAGAACATTCGCAGCCCGGGACGTGAGGTCACCGGATTTTGGTTTGTCCGACGAAACGAATCACGCATCCGCCACTGGAAATTGCCGCTGTGTGCGACCTGCTCGGTCGATGACACTGGAAGCGAATGTCGAGCGAAGTTGAGACGAAGGGTCAGAGCTTCAGTTCACTGCGGGGGCCGACGCCGACGGTGGACGTCATTCGCAGGGGGAACGCGTCCAGCAGCTGCCGGATATCAGAGGTCGTCAATCGGCGAATGTCTCGCAGGTCATCAGCAACGGTTCGATATTCACTCCGATAAACCCAGTTGCCTCCCAGAGAGGACAGGCGTCCCATGGGGCGTTCTCCCCGCAGCACAATTCGCGACGCCATTTTGTTCTTCGCCTGCTCCACCTCTTCTTCGGTGACTCCGTGAGCATTCACGTCGTCGAAGACTTTCTGCATCCGAGCCAGATTGTCTTCGATTTCATCCGGCAGACAACTGACATACGACGCCCACGCCCCGGCACCGTCGTATTCGTTGTAGCTCAGATCCGCCGCTTCCACGTGACCGGGATCGACCAGTTCCCAGAACAGACGACTGCCGGAATCATCGCCAACGATCACGGAAAGCAGTTCGGCAGCGAAACGTTGAGGATCCGTGCCCTGCGGTGCGGCTCCCATTTGCATCACGTGCTGTTGAGCACTCGATTCGCGCGTAATCAGCTTGACCCGTTGATCAGCAACCACCGGCGGCAGAGTTCGCCGGCAAGTGCCGGCCGGAATTGATGAGCAATGGCGTTCGATCACCGGCAGCAGCTGATCCAGAGTCAGGTTTCCTGCGATCGCCAGCGTGATATTGCCCGCCTTGTAGCGTTCCGAATGGTATCTTCGCATCTGTTCCGATGTCAGGTCTCGGATGGAATCATTCGTTCCCAGAATGCACTGCCCCAGCGGATGTCCCTGAAAATAGGTCGCCATTGAATTGTCGTAGGCGATGAACGTGGGCTGATCGTCATACATGCCGATCTCTTCCAGAATAACGTTCTTTTCCATGTCGAAGTCGTCCTGCAGCAGCGACGGCTGCATCAGAACCGACAGCAGTTCCATGGCGGAATCCAGATACTCCGGCAGCACCGCTGCGTAGTACATCGTGACTTCTTCACCGGTGGACGCGTTGTAGTTGGCGCCAAGTTCGTCGAAGATCCGGTTGACGTCATCGGCGGAAAATCGGTCATTGCCTTTGAACGCCATGTGTTCCAGAAAGTGACTGACACCGGAGACCTCCGGTGTTTCATCTCGCGAACCCGTCTTCACAAAGAATCCGGCCGCGACGCTGTGAACAGACGGATTCAGTTCAATGACGACCTGCAGTCCGTTGGGAAGTCGATACTGGTGAAACTGCATAGCTGAATTTGCCAAAGAGAAAACAGAAGACCTGAATAACCATCTCAACCGGAAGCTCCGGAGCAGCCCGCTGCGCCGGCTCTCAACAGCCGCGCGACGGTCAGCGAATCAGACATTCGCCGCCGGGGCCATCACGCAGGCCGCATCCAGCATTTCCGGTCCGATCGTTGCCAGCACCATGGACTGCGGAGCGTATTCCTGAGCGAAGTCGGCCACCTGAGAGACCGTGAGAGCATCAATGCGACTGCGAATTTCTTCCAGTTCCAAAGCCCGCCCCAGATGCAGGATGTCACGGGCCAGCGAACCGGCTCGCGACATCGTCGATTCCTGCTGCATGATCAGCGTGCTTTTTGCACGAGCTTTGCAGCGGTTCAGCTCGTCGTCGGTGATGCCCACATGCAGGCGACGAATTTCCGCCACCATGACGTCCAGCGTTTCCTGAGCTCGTTCGTTGGTGGTGCCGGCATATCCAAACACGCGCGCCTGATCTCGCTGAGTGTTGATCGATGCGGAAACGGCATAGCACAGCCCGCGCTTTTCGCGAACTTCGGTAAACAGTCGCGAACTCATCCCGCCGCTGAGCAGGCTGATGGCAGCCCAGGCTTCAAAGTACCGTTCGTGTCGATAGGGAACGGTTTCCCAGGCGAGTCCGATGTGGGTTTGAGCAGAATCGTGATGAACATGAAGTGGTGACGCTTCCGCATCGCCCGTTGGAGGATCCAGCAGGTCGGCGGCTTTCCAGCCATCGAAGGCTTTCGAAAGAACATCCTGAACTTCCGCTGCGCTGACGTGACCGGCGATGCCGATGGCCGCGTCATTCGGCAGCACGGTCTGGCGGTAATGTTGCTGAACATCTTCCAGCGAAATGCCGGGAAGGTCTTCCAGACGACCTTCCGCCGGATTTCCCCAGGGTGACGGGTAGGAACATTGCCGCAGATAATTGCCCAGTCGCTGCCGTGGTTCGTCTTCGACCGCGTTCAACGCATGGTGTACCAGTTCCCGAGACGGTTCGAAGTGCTCTTCGGTCAGGTGAGGCTCCAGCACCATTGACGACAGCAGCGGGATGGATTCCGGAAGTCGATCGGCAGTCGTGGCGGCGGTCACCGTGATGTAACCGACGCCACCGCTGACATTTCTCTGCAATCCCAGATTATCCATGGCTGATGAAAGCTGGCGAGCTGACAGATTACCCGCACCACGCGGCAGCATTTCGGCCAGAATCTGCGACGTTCCCGCTTTACCCGATCGATCAAACACACTTCCCGCCGGAATCATCAGCGCGAAGGAGGCCGACTGCAGCCCGGGCATTTCCTGAACGACAACTCGCAGACCGTTGGGCAGCGTGAAGGACGTAAAGTTCTGACTGGTCATGATGTCCGTTCAAACGGGTTCCTGAAGTCCATTCGCAACAGCGACACTCAGCTTCAACGCGATTCACTCGCCTTTGGCCGGCAGATTGAAGTCACCTGCCAGGTTCCGCCAGATCGCGTGAACGTGATTGGCGTTGTTCTGAGTATTGTTGTACTCAATGATGAACGTGCTGCCCTGCACGACATAGTGATGAGGTTCGTTCAGTTCAGATCCGCCCCACCAGCCAAAATGAACATCGTCCATTCCTGCCTTCTGAATGGCCTGCATGCGTTCGCGAACAACGGTGGCGGGCATTGCCGTCAGATACTCAGCGATCAGTTCCTTCAGCAGCTTCTGTTGTTCGGGCGACATTTCCGCGAAGCGCAGTCCCTGGGGAGCATCCACAACGGGCTGAATGACGCCTCCGCCGCGGACATCATTGGGAGCTTCTTTGGAAAGCCACATTCTGCCGCGGTTCTGATCGGTGCAGGCCTTCAGAATTTCGCGAGCAATCTCTTCACGACGTCCGAGAACTCGCAGAGAACGACCGGGACCGGCGTCGATCAGCCCGGGATTCGCACCGTAGAATTCTGGGGTGCTGCTGACAATCTTGCCGTCCTGAATGCTGAAGTTCAGCGACAGGTGATGACCTTCGAATCGCCAGCCCCACAGACCTTTGCCGGCGGGAGTGCCGAAAATGCTGATGAAGTATTTGTGAGGATGACGCTTTTCTCGCCGCTCCGCTTCTTCACCGCCTTCGAACAGATACAGGACTTCTTCCAGGCTGCGAATCTGCAGCACCTTTTCGTAACCCGCCGTACTCAGGCCGGAGCGCACCAGATCACTGGCCGCATCCATCGCCGCACCGTCAAGATCCCACAGACCAACACCCTGACGTTCGCGAGGAATGAAATGCCAGTTGAGTCGTTCCGGGTCATCATACGCGAATGTCGCTCGCAGCTTCTGACTGTGATCCAGCGTCTCCACAAACCGAGCCGCCGCGGTTGCCATTGCCGGGCCGGGAGCCGCGACGTCTTCGAAGGCCGCAGCCGAACGAACGGTCACAAACACGAGAAGTATGGTGCAACAGGTAAGTCGAATATGGCGTCTGACCATGGAAGGAAAGTCCTGATAAGAAGGTGGGAAAAGTAAACGAACAGCGAGCAAACAGCTCAACCGCCGCTGAGGTTCGGTAAACGAGAGCACCTGGACGACGCATTCAGCCGGGTGGCCATTCCAGCGAACGTCCGCCCAGAATATGGATGTGCATATGAAACACCGTCTGACCTCCATCGGCTCCCGTGTTGATCACCGTGCGATATCCGTCGGTCAAACCAAGCTGTTGAGCAATCACCGGCACCTTCATCATCAGGTGTCCTGCCAGCTCAGCATCATCAGCCGACAATTCATTCAGTGACGCCACCGGCTTTCGAGGAATCAGCAGCACGTGCGTGGGAGCCTGCGGGTTGACGTCGCGAAACGCCAGACACAGATCGTCTTCGTACACGATGTCGGCCGGGATTTCCCGATTGATGATCCGCGTAAAAATCGTCATACAACTGTTCTGATGAAGGGAAAGTTCCATGAACGGAGTCTCGAAGCCAACAACCTCCGAAACTTCGCAATCACCCGGGATTCAGTGCCCCGACGACGAGCAGGTTAGCAGGTCACGGAACGGTCATCCATCTTGGCAGTCGTTGTGAATGCAGATTGAGGAGCATCCGTGAAAGACGCCGTTCGCGAGCGTCGTTTCCGGAAAAACCGATCAGTGCCGGGAAGACACATGGTCATGCGTTGCGGCGAGCCTCGGACGAAAATCTGAACGACCTACGGAATCAAAACGATTTTTCCGGACAATGTTCCCGCCCCGTTCAGAGTATTGGCTTCCTGAAGTTCATGGGCAGTTGCAGCATCGGCCAGCGACATCCGTTCGCCGATCAGCGGGGCAAGCCTGTTTTCGGCCATCAGCCGATTCAGGTCGTTCGCTGCGTGAGCCTGCTCTTCGGCAGACGCGTTAAACATCGCAAAGCCCACTGTCCGCAGATCGTTCACATAGAACGGACCAACCGGAAACACCGGCCGAGCGTCCCGACCCGCCATCAGAATGTAACGTCCACGGCGTGCCATCAGCGGAAACGTTTCTTCCGGCGATGGCGTCCGCAGTGTTTCGAACCAGACATTTACTTTTCCGACTTCGTCGACCAGCCCCGCGACCGCTTCATAGGGATTCTGTTTCCGATAATTGATCACATAGTCCGCTCCAAGTCGCCGGGCCTGATTCAGCTTTCCTTCACTGCCAACGGTTGTGATCACTGTGGCTTCAAAGGCCTTCGCAATCTGCACCACAGCCGATCCAACACCACCGGTTCCACCATTGACGAACACGACATCGCCCGGAGTCAGCCCGCCATGCAGAAACAGACCCAGATGAGCCGTGATGCCTGTCAGTGCTCCGGCCGCGGCCGTTTCGTCGCTGACAGCGGCGGGCGTGGAATACAGCCACGGCTCATCCACCGCACAGAATTCTGCAAACGTTCCCTGACGGCCGAACAATCCCTGATTACTGCCCCAGACTCGATCGCCCACCTTGAATCGACTGACTTCCGCACCAACTTCCACCACCGTTCCGGCAATGTCACAACCAATCACATAGGGATTCGGCAGTGCCTGTTTGACATTGCCACTGCGGATGTAGGTGTCGATCGGATTCACCGCAACCGCTCCCGTGCGAATCAAAACCTGCTGCGGCTGCAGCACCGGATCGGGCACGTCGCCGAACTGAATCACCGAACACGGGCCGGTTTCACGGATGATTGCTGCCTTCATGGAAATACACTTCGCAGTTAATGGTCCTGAAAAACGGAGGAAACAACTATGGTTCGAACAGCGGGTTTTATCCGGAAGAAGCTTGCCCGACCAGCAGTCGACTCCGCTTTTCCGCACGCTGTTTCGGGGGCACGCTTCACGTTCAACCAGCACCGAACAGCGGGGCATGCTCAACATGCGGAGGCACGCAGGACTTCGGCCAGCTGCAGCGGATGATCCAGGATGAAGTCGGGAGCTTCCGCTCGCAGAGCGACTTCGGAATTCAATCCCCAGGTCGCCGACGCAATGTGAACGCCCGCCGCTCGGGCCGCGGCAACATCACGAACCTCATCGCCCACATACAGCGCATCGCCGAATTCGGTCTGACAACAACGACACGCATCGCGAATGCGGCGTTCTTTGCCAAAGATCCGGGATGTCCCTCGCACGTAGGTAAACTGTTCACGCAGATCGTTGGCACTTAAACAGCGTTCGATCACGTTTGTGTCATTCGACGAAACCACAGCATGCTGCACTCCAAGTTCCGCCGTGACTCGAACAGCTTCCGCAACGTGCTGATTCAGTCGAATTTTCGCGGATGACGACTTCACTTCAGCCAGAAACGAAGCAAACGCCAGTGGAACTCGCCACGCCGGAACGCTGTACTGCGTCAGAAACTCGCTGAGATTCATTTCCCGAACGCTCATGGGATCGGTCACCGGACGGAAACCGTGCTTTTCCGCCAGCCGGTTGTAGACCGCCAGAGCCAGCCGCAGAGTATCGGCCAGCGTTCCGTCGAAGTCCCAGATCACCAACCGATAACGCAGCGTCACTGTATTCGTCCCATTCCGTCACGGCCCCACATTCCGCCACGCTTCTGCTGTTGACGGCAGTGTCGGACTTGTCGCACGCGATGAATGTCGTCTCAGCGGCTCAGTGGCTTGAAACGACCTCCCGGTGACTGATCGGCAGCGTCTCCCAGTCGATCGCGGCGTTCGCGTTCGTACATCTGGTAGTTGCCTTCGCACCAGATCACGGAACCATCGCCTTCGAAGGACAGAATGTGCGTCGCGATGCGGTCCAGAAACCAGCGATCGTGGCTGACAATCACCGCACAACCACCAAAGGATGACAGTCCCTCTTCCAGTGCTCGCAGAGTATCCACGTCCAGGTCGTTGGTGGGTTCGTCCAGCAGCAGCAGGTTGCCTCCGGACCGCAGCAGCTTGGCCATGTGAACTCGATTGCGTTCACCACCCGACAGATCACCGACAAACTTCTGCTGATCCTTGCCTTTGAAATTGAAGCGTCCGCAGTAAGCGCGAGCGTGAATTTTCGTCTTTCCAACTTCCAGAATATCCGCGCCGCCGGAGATTTCCTGATAGACGGTCTTTCCGGCCTCCAGATCATCTCGGGACTGATCGACGTAACTAATGTCGACCGTATCGCCGATGGTGAGTTCACCCGAATCCGGTTTC
>JAGQPY010000389.1 GCA_020426485.1 Planctomycetaceae bacterium | reverse complement strand
CAAAGCCAAGGTTTGACTGCTGCGTCGACTTCATCGTCACGATGCCAATCACGCGACCCTGACGATCCACAACCGGTTCACCGCTGCTGCCGGGTTCCACAGTGACGGACAATTGCAGCATGGAAATGTCGTCGATGTCATGATGACCGGACAGGATTCCCTGAAACACACTGTCCTTCAGTCCCTGCGGATGCCCGGCCACGACGATCGATTGCCCAATCTTCAGTGCTTCAGAATCGCCCAGCGGAACAGCCGTGAGTTCGTCACGGGAAACTCGCAGCACCACCAAATCAAATGCTTCTGTGGCCGCGTGAATGTGAGTCACCGGCAATGACGTTCCGTCCGACAATTCGACTCGCACAGGCCGACGATCCCCAATCACGTGGCGAGCTGTCACGATCAGGCCATCGTCGGAAATGACAAATCCAGTCCCGTGCCCGTAGTCACGTCCGTCCCGTCCGGTGGCTTTGACCACTACCAGCGACTTCTGCAGCGAAGCCGCAAGGTCGGTCAGGGAACGTTCCGACGCGGTTGCCTCGGAATTCGCGCTGCGATCGGGCGGTGTTTCGACAGTATCCTGAGCGAGCCCGCGAGTTGAAGTCAGCAGAATCGTGACCAAAACCCCGATTTGAGCCAGCGACCAGTTCGACACCCGAGATTGCTCGGCAAATGACGGTCTGTTCGGCAGGAATGTCGGCCGGCGTAGTGCGGCGGAAAACTGAGGCTGGGGTTGTGCAACGTCCATGGGTGTGGCGGACCTTGATTGAAGTTCTCGGACCGTAGGCATTCGAACCACGAATTTCTCCCGAGCCAAAAGTCCTCATCCGGTGTTTAGACGACATCAGAGGAAAGACGAGGCAGTTGGCCCAACAGTTGCTTTCATTTTGTCGATCAAATTACGGAAAGGGAACCGTCGTTTGTGGATTCGTTGTTGAACGGCAGGTTTCCAGTGCATTGCCCCAACGGACGTCGGAAGAGGCACGTTCCGAATTGAGGCAGTCTGGCGTCGTCGCTGCTTAGTTATTCCGCAGGATGAATAAAACTGCACCAGTCGAACCGGACGGATGGATGCGAAATCCGTTTCGATGCTGGAATTACTGACATCGACATCCGTAGAATCATGGGTCGATCGCCTGAGGGACGACCCTGTGTGGCTAGGTTTGAAGTGAGAACACCAGCGTTTTGGGGCTTCGGTCTCCGTGAGGAGGGGCGATGCCAAACGCCGTAAAGCGTTGGCCGTTGGAAAAACACAGTCCGTTTAACCCGATGCCGCAGGCGAGGCTTGTCTTGCCTGCGATGATCCTCGCCTGTGGCATCGGGTTAAACGGTAATGATCCTCGCCGTGGCAACAATCAGGGGTGTGACCAATCGGGTGAAGGAGTTTTTGCGGCTGTTGCCGCAAGGTTGGATTTTTCGGTTGAGAACCGTTTGAAGAGACGGTCGAAACCGTCAAGCATTTCAGGCATTCTGTTGATCACCTGGATTCCGAAGTGAACTGAACCATTCAAGATCATTTCAGTGGGGCGACCGGTATGAAACGAACACTGCTGCTGTCGTTGTGGGTCATCGGGCTGGCATTTTCCGCCGAGCCATTTTGTGCAGACGTCCGCGGAGACCTCGCGACTCTGAACAAACGTCAGGAGCAGTTGAACATCTCGTTGAAACAGGTGTCGCCGGCTCTGGTGGCTGTTCAGGACGGCTTCGGAGCGGGCAGCGGCGTGATTGTTTCCGCGGACGGCATCGTATTGACGGCGTCTCACGTTGTGGACAGCCGACGCCGAAGATCGCCTCGTCTAAGCGTTGTGTTTTCGGACGGCAGCACTTATCGATGCAAGCTGCTGGGAATGAATCGATCCGCCGACGCCGCGATGCTGAAGATCACAGAACCGTATCGACAGGGACCGAACTTTCCGTTTGTCGAACTGGGTGAGTCAGGAAAACTTCAGCGAGGCGACTGGTGCTTTGCTCTGGGACATCCCGGCGGCTTTCGACAGGAACGACCGGCTCCCGTGCGTTTGGGGCGAGTACTCTCCGTTGGTGATCGAACCGTCGTCTCCGACTGCGCGATCGTGCTGGGTGATTCGGGTGGACCGCTGTTTGATCTGTCCGGAAAACTGATCGGCATTCACAGCATGATCACCGAAGTGATCGTGGAAAATCGCCATGTGGCTATTGACGTCTTCCGGCGTGATGGCGATCGCATGGAAGCCGGAGAAACCTGGGGAACTCTGCAGAGCGAAGAGATTGAACTGGCGGAATCGCCGTTCTTTGGAACTTATCTTCGCTGGAGAGACTTCACGCCGGAAGTCAGTCGAGTCATCCGCGACAGCCCGGCGGACAAAGCCGGCATTCGCCCCGGAGATATCCTGCTGAACATCTCCAACCAGGCCTTCGCCGATCCTCTGGAATTGAGCGCGTTGCTGGTCGATCTGGCCGAAGACCAGAATGTTGACGTGAAAGTGGAACGCGGTGGACGAGATCGGACTTTAAGAATGACCACCGGACGTCATCCGGACGAACGTCAGCGTCTGGAGATGGAAGCTCGTGATGAGATCACGCAGGAAGACGAAGAACACTACCGCGAACTGAAGAATCAGTTGACGTCTTTCCGTCGAGTTGGTCCCTACGAAAAGCGCAGTACCGAAGAGATGGATCGGTTTGACTCTGTCATCGAACGATCTCGCGGCTGCACCGTCGAATTTCGTGAACTCGGTCGTACGCTGTCGCTGGGCACAGTGATGAGTCGTGACGGTTACATCCTGACCAAGGCCAGTGAACTTCAGAACGCCGTTGATCCGGAAGTCATTCTCCCCAACGGTCGTCGGGCACGAATGAAAGAACTGGCGACGGACTACGAATTCGACCTGATGCTGGTCAAGGTCGACACCAACAGTCTGGCACCTCCGGAATGGGCCACGGAAGCATTGCCCGTCGGTCGAATTCTGGTCACTTCGGACGCTCGCGGAACTCCGCTGCTGCCGGGTGTGGTCAGTGTGGCTGCACGAAAACTGCCCACCGCTTCGAAAGGATTCCTTGGCGTCCAGATGGGAATGCAGGGTAATCCTGTCCACGTGGTCCTGACGAACATTCTTCCCGGCGGAGCCGCTCAGCGAAACGGTCTGCAGGAAGGCGATGTGATTCTGGCGATCAACGGTCGCGACATCATCGACACTCGACATATGGCGGAAACCGTCGGCAGCTTCCCTCCCAACGCACGGATCTCCATCCGCTTTCAGCGTCAGGACACGGTTCGCACGATGGACATTGTTCTGACCCCGCGATTCGTTGCCGAAGATGGTGACGCCATGCTGGGCCGCTACAGTGATACTCGCAACCTGGGCAAGTTCGCCAGTGCTCACAATTCCGGCTTCCCGGAAGCGATTCAGCACGACACCGATCTGTATCCCAACCAATGCGGTGGTCCGATCTTCGACATCAGCGGCAAAGCTGTGGGCATCAATGTGGCTCGTGCCGGCCGCATCAACAGCTACGCCATTCCCGCCAGCGCGGTGCTGCGAGTCTTCGGCGAACTGCTGAACAAAGCCAACGAAAAGCCTGCCCGAAAAGCATCCTGACCCCTGCACTCCGACACAGCAGCGGAAGGTTTTCGGCCACCCCTTTCTTCTTCACTCATCGGAAGTCTCGCAGGCTGCGACTTCCTGAGGGCCTCGCCCAACGCCGGGAAGCATTTTTTATAGCCGGATTCGGAGAACAGTGATTTCAGAAGTCTCGCGACTTCTGCGACCAGTGTTTTCTTCATGCAGAGATGCTTCCCGGCGTTGGGTCGGCCCCATGAAATCGACCATTCCCACGCGCGAAGGTCACTGGTCGACTCTGATTCAGACAGGCGACTGCGGGGAAAGCGCGCGGGCGCGGTTTTCCGGGCTTCCGACGATACCTGGTCTTTTTGGCTGGTACGTGGTCTTCGGCACGAATGTCAGTACCATTTGCGTCAGGCTTGTGCGGCAGCGGTGACCCACGCTCAACGTCCGAAAGCGGACGCTTGAAATTTGAGGGCAACCGTTCGCAGCGTCCTGAGCCACTGAACACCGCTCGACCGAGAACTGCCGAGGGGTTGTGGGATGACACCGGCAAGACGCGGTATTGTCCTCCGGATCGACTCCGACCACGACAATCAAAGAAGGTTTGCATGATGAGTGAAGAGACGTCGGAAACTCAGGCACCACCTATGTCGGTTTTGTCTCGCATCATTCACATGGTGGGGCCGGGGCTGGTGACGGCCTGTGTCGTCATTGGTCCGGGCAGTATTTTGACCAGTTCCAGCGTGGGAGCGTCGTCCGGCTATTCGAAAGCCTGGGTGATTGTGGTCGCCGTGCTGTTCATGATGACCTACACCACCATGGCCGCTCGACTGGGAGCGGTCACGCAGACGTCGACGGCGGAACTGATCAGTCGGTACGCAGGACGCTGGCTGGCGGTGATTGTGGGTCTCGGAGTGTTTTTCATTTCCGCCGCGTTTCAGTTTGGAAACAATCTGGGAGTTCACACAGCGATCCATGCCTACGTGCCGTTTGACTACTGGGTGATCGTGTTAAACGCAATGGCGATTGCCTTTGTCTTCGGCTTCAAGAATCTGTACGACATGCTTGAGAAGGCAATGGCCTGTTTTGTCGGGCTGATGCTGGTTTCGTTCGCCCTGAATCTGTGGTTTGCCAAACCGAATCTTTCGGAACTGGCTGCAGGATTGGTTCCATCCGCCGGCGACGGCACCATCGGTCTGCCTCTTCTGGGACTGGTCGGTACCACGTTCGTGATTTCGGCGGCTTACTACCAGTCGTATCTGGTGCGGTTTCGTGGATGGACGAGCCGTGATCTGCGAGCGGGCCTGATTGATTCGCGTGTGTCGGCATTCATCATGTTTCTGATTACTCTGATGATCATGTCGACGTCTGCTGCCGTCCTTCGCGGTCAGGAATTGACCAGTGTCGGTGACATCGCCAGTCAGCTGGAACCATTATTCGGCGAAAAAGGCCGAGCGATCTTTCTGATCGGCCTGTTCTCTGCGGCCTTTTCATCCTTCATTGTGAACTCCATGATCGGTGGATTCATTCTGGCGGACGCCTTGGGTCTGGGCAGTACTCCGAAGGAACGCGCGCCGCGAGTTCTGACCGTTGCTGTGTTGCTCAGCGGTATGGTGGTGGCGCTGTATGTCATTCGAACCGGATCTCGTCCCGATAAAGCCATCATTGCGGCTCAGGCTGTCACGGTCATTGCAGCTCCTCTGATGGCCTTTGTCCTGCTCTGGTTGACCAACAAGCCTTCCGTGATGGGCGAATTCCGCAACGGGCCTTTGATCAACCTGTTTGGAGGCGTCGGATTTGTGCTGCTGTTGCTGATGGCATGGTACACCGCGTCGACAAAAGTCTGGCCCGCCATTCAGCAGGCCACGAATGGCTGAAGTCTCCCGACACCGACGAGCGAAAAGCGTTTAAGAGTCTTACAAAGTAAGATGCGCGCACGGTGCGCGCATGTTTGTTCAAGCGACCAACGGGAGCGTCTCGGCGCTTGGAACTTTCCACAT
>JAGQPY010000388.1 GCA_020426485.1 Planctomycetaceae bacterium | reverse complement strand
AGAGCGACGGCTCCGGAAATGGAAGGCCGTCTGGAGGAAATCGATCAGCGGTTGGAACGCATTCTGCCGGTCGCGGAAGGATCGACTCGCCCGTCGGGTGCTGCTTTGGTAATTGGCAACGACAGCAGTATTGCTCCGCAGTTCTTTGGTGTTCTGGACGTCGACTTTGATGCACACGGCGGCCCGCAGCAGGCCGTGCCGGATTTCCGTCTGCGAGTCGAAGTTCGCGACGGTCGCATTGGCTCGGCCGCCATTCCGATGACACTGACCGACGTGCAGGCTCGGTTTTACCGCGACAACAACAACATCATCTTTCGACTGGATGATGCGCGTGGCGGAGAGACTCGACTGTCCGGCGGTTTCGAAATGCTGACGACTCCCGACGCGCCGCCCGGCAAAGCATGGTTTGATGTGAAGGACTTTCCCGTCAGCATGAAGCTGCGGCCACTGCTGCCCGAGAAGACTCAACGACTGTTCGATGCCTTTCAGCCGGAAGGTTTTCTGTCCGCCAGAGGGCAGGTTCTGCAGCGGTCGGACGGAACATGGATGCCGGAGAACGTCACAGGAAGTGTTCGTGGCGGTACCGCCGTTTATCATCGCTTTCGTTACGCGGCGTCAGACATTCAGGCCACGCTGCAGCAGCGTCCGTTTCAGACCACGGCCGCACAGGGAACAGAACCTGCATTGACCGATCGAGACGTGTTGTTCGACGTCCGTGTTGCGGGAAACATCGGCGAACACCGATTCGACTGCGGGGGATGGTGGAGGAATCCGGGGATCGACAATGAGTCTCGTTTTGAGATGCAGGTTCCCGATCTGCCGATCGACGGCCCCTTCCGCAACGCCCTGGAGGCGAAGCAACTGGCCGTCATTGAATCGCTCAATCTGGACGGAAACCTGCATGCCAATCTGGTTTTCTACCGACCGCCAGGCAAGGATCGCGTGACTCAGACGTACGTCGACGCCGTTCTGACGAATGGCAGTATGCGATTTGCCCGCTTCCCTTATGACGTGACCGATCTGAGCGGTCGAGTCACCTTTGATCTGCTGAAGAAGCGGTGGGAGTTTCATGATCTGGCGGGTCGACACGGTGATGGTCGGCTGATGGGGCAGGGAACGTTTGTGGGCGAACCGGCTCCCGGACAACTGCATCTGGTCGTGACGGCTCAGGGAGCCGCGTTGAATGCCGATCTTTACAACGCTCTGCCCAGGTCACAGCGGCACCTGTGGAACATGGTGCAGCCGGAAGGGTTCTGTGACCTGACCACGGACATTCATTGGACGGCAATTCCCGGTCAGCCGCCACTGGTCCGATTTCCCGAAGAAGCGCCGGTGCGAATTTACAACACTCGCATTCGCCCGGTTCCGTTTCCCCTGGACATGTTTATTCGGGAAGCGGTGGTCAGCTTCAATCCGAACGATGTCCGGTTTGCCGGCGTTCAGCACTGCACGATTCACAGCTTCAACGCGCTGCACGACGAGTCTCCCATTCGAGCCACCGGCTGGGCCGAAGTGAAACCGGAAGGCGAATGGCAGGTTCACTTCAATGACATCACGGCCACCAATCTGCGGCCGGATGACAATCTGCGAGCCGCATTGCCGCAGTCATGGCGACAGTCGCTCAGCCGTCTGACATCGTCCGGGTCCGTGTCGGTGGAAAATTCCGAAATCGACTTTCGAGGCCTGACGTCGGGGCAGTGCAACACCACGGCTCGCTGGGATATGAATCTGCGGTTTCGCGACTGCGTGATGAATGCCGGACTGGACGTCAGCCAGGTTTACGGCAAGGTCACTGCGCAGGGAGTCTGGGACGGTGCTCATCTGGACAATGTCGGTGTCATTCAGCTGGAAACGGCTCAGGTGCTGGACATGCCCATCACCAGTGTCAACGGGCCGTATTCTCTGACAGAAAAAGAACTGATCCTTGGCGCGCGGGACGTGTTTACTCAGAAGGATCTCACCACCATCAGTCGCGATCGCCGCATCAAGGCCAGAGCATATGGCGGGGAAGTTCTGCTGGACGCGCTGGTGGATTTAAGTCCCGACGGGCAGTATCGCCTGTTCACCGAAGTCACCGGTGCACTGCTGGAAGCTTATGCCGCGCTGCACATTCCGGAACAGAAAAACCTGCGAGGTGTCGTCAAAGCGTGGATGTCTCTGGTGGGCAGTGGTGACACGCCGGCCGGAATTCAGGGCGAAGGCCAGCTGCAGATCAGTCCCGCCGCTCTGTATGAACTTCCTGTCATCGTCAAACTGTTCGGCGCGCTTTCGCAGTTGAAATTCAACGTGCAGGATCGGACGGCGTTTGACTATGCTTTGCTGGATTTCAAGGTTCGCAACGAAGCGTTTGAATTTGAGCGAGTTGATCTGGTGGGCGAATCCATCAGTCTGCGAGGTCGTGGCAGCGTCGGTTTTGGCGGCGACGTTCTTCTGGACTTCTATTCGCGACCGCCACGACCAACCGCCGCTTCCATCCCGATTCTGAACCGCCTGCTGACTCAGTGGACGAAGGTGGAAGTGCGAGGAACCACCAGTCGCCCGCAGACGACGGCTCGTCCGCTGGGGCAGATCGACCAGGGAGTCCAGCAGTTTCTGACCGCCTTCAACCCCGTGCCCGGCAGTCCCGTCCCCATGCTGACCGCCCCGCGATTCTTCACCCCGCCCCAACCCCTGCTGCCCCGCCTGCTGCCGCAAACCGGTAACAGCAGACAGCAACGATACTGATCGTGATCGATAGGCTGCGGAGTCTTCAAATACCGGCTCACCGGACACTGGCGGGGCATCGTTCAGTGCCGGATCGCTTTCAGAAATCAGCCTGGGTTCAGCGCAGCGCCACCGTCGGAAATGAGTTGGATTACGCGCCGCATCCGGAAGGAAGGTCGGCCACCGATTACCGCACGCTGCTCATGTTGAGAATCGGCAACAGCAGTGCCGCGATCACGAATGTCACGATGGCGGCCATCACCAGCAGCAGCATCGGCTCCAGCATTCGAACGACCACTTCAATCTTCCGACCGGTGTACTTTTCCAGACTGTCCGCAATTCCGATTAAGACGTTTTCCAGATTGTTGGCTTCTTCACCGATGGAGATCATTTCCACGATCTCCTTCGAAAACTGACCACTGGCACGCAGCGGAATGGCCAGCGACTTTCCGCCGGAAACGTTATCGGCAGCATTGCCGATCGCTTCGCTTAACACGACGTTTCCGCTGGCATCTTTGGCGATCCGCAGTGACTGCAGAATGGGCACACCGTTTTTCAGCAGCGTTCCCAGCATGCGACAGAATCGAGCGACCGCCAGGTTCTGAACAATGGGACCAATGCCCGGAGTTCGCAGTTTCAGTCGATCGAACTGCTGTTGTCCTTCGGGATTTTCAGTGAAGTAGTAATAAACGCCGAAAGCCGCGAAACCGATGGCTGGCAGCACGATGTACCACGACTCCTGCAGACGATCACTGAACGCCAGCAGAGCCGTCGTGGCCCACGGCAGTTTTCCCTGTTCCCGCATGCGGTCAAAGATCTGAGCAAACTGCGGCACGAACCAGATCAACAATACCGTGATGATGATCGAACCCACGCCCATCAGGAACACGGGATAGACCAGCGCCCCGGTCACTTTGCCCTTCAGCTCTTCCTGATGATCATTGAACGCGGCCACGCGAGCCAGAACGTCTTCCAGAAAGCCGCCCTCTTCCCCCGCCTTGACCATGCTGACGGTCAGGCTGTTGAACGCCTTCGGATGTCGGCGCATGGCATCATTCAGGCGAGTCCCTTCGGCAATCTGTTCGCGCGTGTCCTGAATGATAAACCGCAAGGTGGCATGGGATGTCTGATCTTCCAGCAGCTGCAAAGATCGCAGCAGCGGAACTCCGGAACGCAGCAGGTCCGCCAGCTGATTGTAAAACGTCGTCAGATAACGTCCCGGAACGCGTTTGGAACCGGCGACGACCTGTTTGCGCGTCGCTTCGGACAGACCTACTTTGACGGGAAACAGACTTTGCGACTGCAGCGCAGCCAATGCGTCCTTTTCACTTCCGGCGGTCAATGTGCCGGAAACCTGTTTGCCGCTCAGTTCCCGAGCGATGTAGTCAAATTCCGGCATGCGTGTTTGAAGTCAACGAGAACAGGAAGTCTGAAGGGAAGCCCAGGCAAGTCACGAATCTACGACGCCACAATGTCACCGCGAGTGATCCGAACAACTTCTTCCACACTGGTCACACCGGCCATGACCTGTTCCCAGCCACTTTGTCGCAGCGTCGTCATGCCGTGTTTCAGTGCGTAATTGCGAATCTTCGTCGCGCTTTCGTTATTCGAACACATTTCCTGCAGCGTGCCGTCTGTTGTCAACAGTTCGAAGACACCAATTCGACCTGAGAATCCGGAGTCTGAACATTCACGGCAGCCCGCCGGTTCGTAAATGAATTCCGGAGCTTCGTTGACCGGAAAGTCGCTCGGCAAATCCGCCTGAGTTACCGGAACCGGGCGTTTGCAGTGACGACACAGACGTCTGACCAGTCGCTGAGCCAAAACGCCTTCGACCGTGCTGGCCACGAGATACGGTTCCACGCCCATGTCCACCAATCGAGTAAACGCGCTGGGGGCATCGTTGGTGTGCAGAGTGCTGAAGACGACGTGCCCGGTCAGCGCGGCCTGAATGGCGGCCTGGGCCGTTTCGCCGTCTCGAATTTCCCCGATCAGAATGACGTCCGGGTCATGTCGCAGAATACTGCGAAGTCCCGCCGCAAACGTCAGCCCGATGCGGGAATGCACCTGAATCTGGCTGATGCCGTCCATCTGATATTCCACCGGATCTTCGACGGTGATGATCTTGGTTTCCGGCGACTTGATTTCATTCAGCGCGCTGTAGAGCGTCGTGGATTTACCGCTACCGGTGGGGCCGGTCACCAGAATGATTCCGTGAGGCAGACCGATCAGTTCGTGGAAGCGCTTTGCCACGGTGGGGGGCATGCCGACGTTCTTCAGGTCGAACGTCATGCGAGCCTTGTCCAGAAGTCGCATCACGACGCCTTCGCCGTGCGACATCGGAATGATCGAAACTCGGACGTCAACTTCGCGCCCGGAAACTCGCAGCTTGATACGACCGTCCTGCGGCAGACGCTTCTCGGCGATGTTCAGGTGTGACATGATCTTCAGTCGAGTCACAATGGCCGAATAGAAGTGATTGATTTCCGGCGGCACCGACTGAATTCTCAGGACTCCGTCGATGCGGTAGCGAACACGCAGACTGTTTTCCTGAGGCTCAATGTGAACGTCACTGGTGTTCAGTTTCACCGCTTCAATCAGCAACTCATTCACCAGTCGAATGACGGACGGCGCCTGAGCACCTTCGGCCAGTTCACCAAAGTCCTCTTCGATCTCTTCAAGAAGTTCAATACCTTCTTCGGACCGCTGACGCACGAGTTCGTTGATCGTGTCGCCGCCGACACCCAGCAGTTCACGAATTCGAACGCCCAGTTCGTTGCGACGAGTCAGCACGGGTTCCAGACGAAAACCCGTGACCGTGCCAAGTTCATCCAGGCCTTCCA
>JAGQPY010000387.1 GCA_020426485.1 Planctomycetaceae bacterium | reverse complement strand
TGAACCCGTGGATGCGGAAGTCGACAGCCCACTGATTGACGCCGTGATGAGTCACCCTCAGGCACTCGCAATCGTCCTGAACCACGACCGTGATCAGAGGAAATCGAGCCTCGCTGCGGCGAAAAATCGGCAATAAAGCGATCCTGCGAAAATGCAGACAATGGCCAGCACCATGGTCTGCTTATTGAATGCCGCCACATGATTCCGATCTCCGAACCGACGAACGATCGAATCACCAGGATCGCGAATCTCGCACTCGTTTGTTCAAACTGCCATCGCATGTTGCATCGACGGCGACCGTGGCTCGGAATTGATCAGCTAAAGAACATCCTCCGAATAAGAACCCCTCACAAAACCTAAGAGATCTCTTAGGTCTTGTGAGGGGTTCTAAGTGCAATTAGGTGACGGAGGGCCGGGTTCCGGCCGGCACATTGCCGATGTCGTTTCTCTGGTGGATGGCTGCAACAGGCGGATATGAAATGTTCATTCTGCCATGACAGATTTTCAATTGATTAATGTCGTATCGGCTGCAGTGGCAGGTGGGAACCGGACCTTCCTGACTGTTCAATCAGCAACCGCTTACGACGACATCAGGCCATGATTTCGGCGATGGGCGTGCCTTCGCACAGTTTCAGAGGACGGTCCAGTCGGTCGCGAAGTTCGTAGCCCGGGTCGATGCCCAACAGACTGTAAATCGTTGCTGCAAAATCAGCGGGTGGTGTGGGGCTGATTTCCGGAAAGGCCGCCAGTCGATCACTGGCTCCGTAAACCGTGCCGCCTCGAACACCGCCACCTGCCAGCACGCTGGTGAAAACGCTTCCCCAGTGGTCTCGGCCATCCCGACCGGCTCCGGCACCACCGACGACACTCTGGCCAACCTTTGGCGTTCGACCCATCTCGCCAGTCCAGACGACCAGAGTATCGTCCAGCATCCCGCGGTCCTGCAGGTCATCCAGCAAGGCAGAAAACGCCTGATCCGTGACCGGACACAGTCGCTGTTTCAGATCAATGAAGTTGCGGTTGTGAGTGTCCCAGTACACGCTGACATTTGTGATGCCGTCGTTGGGCCAGAACACGGTCACCAGCGGAACACCGGCTTCGACCAGTCGTCGAGCCTGCAGGACAGACTGTCCGTGCAGGTTCATCCCGTAACGTTCGCGCAGTTTGGTTGGTTCGTCAGATAGATCGAACGCACGACGGACGTCCGCTTCTGCCAGAATCTGAAACGCGCGTTCTGTCTGAGCACTCACCGCTGCACCTTCACGATAGCCGTCCAGAAATCGCAGCTGCTGATCCAGACTGGTCAACAGACTTCGACGCTGGCCGATGCGGTCATCCGGCAGGTTGGCTCGCAAAGAAAACTCGGCAAGATAATCCGGCTTGGTGGCGTCGTCATCAATGCGAAGTGGTTCGTACTGTGGACCCAGCCAGCCCGCTCCGGAACCGTGAGACTGTTCCACAAATCGCGGACTGCCGTTCACAACCTCCGGCATCATCGATACGAAACGCGGCAGGGGGCCGTGACCTCGTTTCAGGTGAGCCATCAGGGCTCCGTAGCCGGGCCAGTCTTCATACAGCGGCTGACCTCGACGAGCCACATCGCGTCCGGTCAGCAGATAATGCGTCGCGTGAGTATGGTCGACACTGTCATGCGTCATCGATCGCACCAGCGCCAGATGTTCCATGCGCTGAGCCAGTTTCGGCAGATGTTCGCAGATCTGAATGCCGGGAACGCTGGTCGAAATCGGTTGAAACTCGCCCCGATAATCCGCCGGCGCGTCTGGTTTGGGATCCCAGGTATCCTGTTGAGCCGGACCGCCCCACATAAAGAGCAGGATACAGCTTCGAGGCTTTCGAGCACGACCAGCGGTTGACGGTCGGTTGCTGCTCGTCGCAGTTTGAGCTGCCGTGGAAGACAGCGGTGTCTCCCGAGCGGCAGTCAGTTGAGACAGCGTCAGTCCAAACAAACCCAGCGAACCGGCACGCAGGAATTCGCGCCGGCCACGCGCCGTGATTGGAGACTGAAAATGGGGTACGAATGACTTCATCAGGTTGCTCCTGCCAGTCATCGTACCGCAGTTGGCTACAGTTTGCCAAAGTCAATCACTTCGCGACCGTCAACGGTCAGCAACGCCCTGAGCGTGGCTTCGTCGATGGACTGCGGAATCAGACGTGCCGAACCATCGCTCAGGCAGGCATGAAAACCTTTGGCGGCGGCGTCCAGAAGAACAGACAATGGGTTTTCGGACGGGATGACGACATCGTCGGGCTTCGTCCAGATGAAGGTCTGATCGGGGGCGGCTTCTGCAACCAACAGCGTGTTGCTGGTCCCGTCCAGAATGCTCTGAATCTTCATTCCGCTGCCCGGTCGGCCGAACACACTGTCTTTGGTCAGTGGTGTTGTCATGCGAGTCTTGCCGGCCCTGATCGCGTCTTCATCCGTCTGACTGCCGCGATAGGCGAACGGCATCGAAGACACCAGTTTGATGTTGTGCGGGCTGTCCCATGGCTCGTCCAGATGAAACTGCTGATACAGCGGACCGTTGTCCAGGTACGGAAGGATTAAAACTCGCCAGCTCAGCAACCGCTTCCCGTCTTTATCCACCAGAGCCTGCGGCGGAAAGTGGCCGTAGCTTTCGTGAAAGTTGTGCATCGCCAGCGCGATCTGCTTGAGGGAATTCAATGTCGACATCCGTTGAGCTCGAAGACGAGCGGGCATTGTCAGCCGATTGATGCTGTCGGCAATGGCCAAAGTCTGGTCCATGGAATCCGATTTCAGCACAACCTGCGTTCCGTCAGCTTCAGTTTGCAGAGGCCCCGATTGCCCCTTCAACTGAGAGTCGGTCCAGCCGTTCAGCAACGCGGCGATCGCGGTGGCGGCTTCGGAGGAATCCGTTGCGACTTCCAGGCGAAACTTTTCCGGCGGCAGTTGTCCGGACAGCGTGAGATTCTTCACGGCGGGAAGCAGTCTGGCGGCCTGAGTTGTCAGGGGATCATCGGCACCAAAGATTTCCGGCAACAGCGACACCAGTGGAGCGGTCAGTGTCGCCGGTGTTCGAACGAGGAAAGCGTGAGGCTGCTGAATGCTCCGGATGTGTTTCAGAAGTTCTGCATCTGCGTTGCCAGAAAGCCGCTGAAGCCGCTGGATTTCTTCCGGAGATCCCACCAAAACAGCGCCATCGACCATCACCGCCGTTCCGACATGATCGTGTTCTGCCAACACTTTGAGGATTGCGGCGACACCGGTCGCGTTTTCCTGCTTCACTGGCACCAGAATCGCCGGCGGCCCCTGCCCCAGATCCACAACATTGCCAACGACGTAGATTCGAGTGACACCCAGCTGAACCAGAGACTTCTGAATGGCTTCAGCTTCTGGCGAGTCGGCGAAGGGCGACCCGAACTTGGTGGTGAATTCCGCCAGTTTCTGCAGATCCACCTGAGTCACATCGAGCCAGCCAACAAACGTTGTGTCAGCCTCTAGATAACGACTCAGCACGCTGATGCTGGCGTGGGGTGTGTATGACGAAAATTTCTGAGCTATCGCCGTGTTGTTCAAGGTCGCCGTGGTCAATGCCAGAACGGCGATGATCAGATATTGTTCGCTAAAGGTAAGCCGCATGGGGATCTCCGGGGGACTCGGGTTGATTGCGGAATTGTGAATCTGTGGCGGTCTCACGCCGTTGTTTAACCCGATGCCGACAGGCGAGGACAAGCTTTGTTTCCTCGCCTGCGGCAGGCTTAAACGGGGTGAAATGAAACGAACGATGAATCATTCCAGGACGGTCGCCCGCCTATTTTTCGAACCGTGCTTTCAGGACCTGCATGGGTTTGTAGGTCGCCGGACCGGGGGATCGCAGAATCACAATGCTGTGGCCATCGACGGTTTCGACGGAGTATTCGAAGTCCTGTCCGGTGTAGGGATCCGGTAACGCAGGAACGGGCGTCAGTTCTGCCAGCGAAGCCGGCAGTTGACCGTCCGAGTTTGCGGCATGCATTCGCAGTGCTTCCAGAGTCATCAGTCGAGCGTAGGTCATCTGCGTTCGAGTTTCGGCGTCGCGAGCCTGAGTCACTGCTGGATACAACAAGCCGGCAATGACGGCAGCCATCGAGGTCATGCGTTCCTTTTGCAGGCGTTCCTGAAACCGATTGTTCGCCTGTTTCAGCATCGGAATGGCCAATGGATCCGGCAACAGGTGTCCCTTGCCCAGTTCGTCGCTCATCAGACGCAGCTCCCGCGAGGCATCGATCATGATTAATTGCAGCGCCGGAAGTCTGTTCAGTCGCTCTTCCGGAAAGCCGGATGCCTGCAGTCGCTGTCGAGCCTGCGCCGCAAAGGCAACGCTGCCCACGGCCAGAGCCAGCCTGGCGTCATCGGGGGCTCCGTCGCCGGAAAGAATTCCGAAGTCGTCCAGCATGGCCGACCATTTTTCGGAGGCCTGAGCGTCCGTCCAGTCTGTCTTTTCAGCTTCGATGAACGCCGGAAAGACACGAGCCAGAGTGTTCAGTTCCCACATGACCGAATCACGTGTGCTGACCAACGGTCGTGGAATCGCCGCCAGAGCCCAGTACAGGTTCGGACTTCCCGGCGTTGCAATCAGGTCGTCAATGCCTTCCCGCATCATCGACTGAATCGCAATTCCCACCAGCTTCTGGATGAGTGTCTCGCCCTGGCCGATGAATTCCGCCAGCCGCAGACCATCCGAAATGGACGTGACAGCTCCGTCAAAATCCCGCTGCAGAATCTGATACCGAATCTTCATTTTCAGCAGTCGAGCTAGTGCTCGTGATTCCTGCACATCCGGCATGATGAACGTAAAGACTTCCGGCCCCTGCAGGTCTCGCAGTCGATGATCGGCTGAAAAATCTTCGGACATCGCCAGATCGTGAAGTTCTCTGAACAACGTCTGCAGAGATTCCACGGCCTTGCCAAGCTGTTCCGGTGTGGGCTTCTCACCTTCGCCTTCACCATTCATCCATTCGTCCGTCTGCCAGCGGTTACGGTCGTCTTCAGAACGCTGCATCAGCAACAGTTGAGCTCGCGAAAAGTGCAGCAGTGCTGAACCGGGTTTGAATTCCCAGTGAGCCGGATACAGTCGCAGCCGAATGGCAGGAACCGGTTCCGCTGCCGCCTGAACTGTCAGAATTTCCAGTGGCTCAGCCGCCTCCGGATCGTTACCTCGCTTCTTCTGCAGATCCTCCAGCGTCATGGTCGACCCAAGCTGCTCGTCGGCCGCCTGAACCGACTGTCCGAACGCACCGGCAATGATGAACAGAAACATCATCAGTATTCGCATCACAACAATCTCCGTTGCAAGGCCAGATGGCCATCGTTATTCAAACCGTGAATCGGCCGTCAGTAGGTAGTTCAGGATCCCGCCTGACGGCTCCGGCCTGGTTATCAGGCAGTAGCTTGGGGGTGTTAAAAATTTTTGTATTGCAGCTGGATTCAGTGGGACAATCTTTTGTTGTGATTTCGCCTCGTAGAGGCGGCAGCAGGTAGCCCCAGGCTTCAGCCTGGGGAGAAGATTACGCGGCAGACCTCGGCCGGAATTC
>JAGQPY010000386.1 GCA_020426485.1 Planctomycetaceae bacterium | reverse complement strand
GGCCTGATGCTGACATCGACTATCGCGGAGGCGGTGGAAAGCCGGGCGCGGGCCCTGGGGGACGTCGACCACGTCCGGGCGGCGGTCCGTTCTGACCGTTGGGAGGACCTTTTCGAAAGCTGGGGTCCATGGTGCCTTTCAGCTGGCGAGGAATGAACGGAAAAGTATCCGTGACAAAGTAGTGATAGACGCCTTCCCTGAATTCCGGAGTCACTCCAAAACGTCCATTGCATTCGTCCAGCGTGTCGTCATCTCCGGCGAATTCGTAATCCTGAACAAAACTGCCGTCGTAAGCACCGCCCGGACCATCCGGCCGCGTCCCGGTTCGCAGACGATAGCCGGACTTCATCTTTCGAAGGGAACTGTCTGGATCCAGCGGATCGGAATGACCAAACATCGCGTACACCGGAAAACCATCGGCCGCATAGCCGATCAGAATCATGGAGTCCGGTCGAGTGAGCCGCCGAACCAGAGCGGTTGGCAGCCCGTGATAATGGTATGCTCCGTTGGGCTGAACGTGAGCGTTGCTGTCGTCGAGTCCCAGATTGACGGCTCCCGAAAGTGCTTCATACTGCCAGCGACGATCGCCTCGCCAGAATTCAGCCGCAGCAGCATCGAACGGAACTCCGTTCAACGCGACCCCGAACAGGTTCATGCCAACCGCTGTGGAATCACGGTTGGCCTGAGGAAATAGTGGCACCCGAAATTGATACGTCTGAGCCTCAATTCGATTGGGGTTATTGCGGTTTGGAAAGCGCCCCGTGACATGATCCGGCAACCCATTGGATTGAATAAACCGATATCCGTCTTCTTCACGAATCTGAACCTGTGACTGCCCTTCCGTTGCCGCCACGATCGAAAGAAACACACCAACGCCATCCAAATCATGCGCCCGCAGCGGCGGAAGATTCAGAACGGCCGGCAACAGAGTCAGGGTTAAGATCATTCGGCAATGATTGGCGTCCATCATTTATTTTCCTGCGGCCACGGGTGAAACAGTACATCATGCCTGACAGCTTTGCGACACGCGACTAAACCCATCAACACTTCGCGGTGGTCGCGAAACATCTGAAGAAATGCGTCTGCGATTGAAAGATTCCGGCGGACAGTCAGAATGCGGAACTCTGCCACCAGGCAAAACCACAAGTGACGGCGATGACCTCCGTTGTTTTGCTTTGCAGAGTCCAGTTTTCCATTCAGCCACAGCAGCGCTGCACCGCACGAAAGAACTGTTCTCCATGATCACTTCCTTCCAAAGCCGATTTTCTCAACGGCCCATCAACACCCACCAACCACTTTACGGCCGTTCGCCGGTTCATCCTCCGAATAACAGCGCTGGCAGCCGAGAGTCACGAATACTGAGCTGTCCGTTTCTTCTGATCGCAGCATCAGTAGTACAACTGACGTTATCTGCGGCGGCTGCCGACTGGACCGAGTTCCGCGGCCCGGATGGTCAGGGGCATTCGCAGGCGACGCAGTTGCCGCTGACGTGGAGCGAAACAGAGAACATTGCCTGGAAAGTTGCCATTCCCGGAGTCGGCTGGTCGTCACCCGTGGTGGCCGAAGACCGCATTTATCTGACCACGGCAATTCCCGTTGATGCCGACGATGACAGCAAAGCTCGCCACAGCCTGCAGGTGCTGTGTCTGAAGGCAGACGACGGTGCAGTGGTCTGGCAGAAGGAAGTCTTTGAACATGGGGCCGACGAAAAGATTGAAATGCATGAAAAGAACAGTCACGCCAGTCCGACTCCAATTCTGGACGGCGACGACCTGTTCGTCCATTTCGGTCCGCACGGCACCGCCTGCCTGAAAACAGACGGCACCATCGTCTGGAAGAATCAAAACCTGACCTACGCGCCTCAACACGGCAACGGCGGTTCGCCCGCGCTGGCGGATGGTGTTCTGGTGATTTGCTGCGATGGCAAGGATCAGCGTTTTGTCGTGGGGCTGGATCGTTCCACCGGACAGCAGATCTGGCGGACGGGACGTGAACTCGATCCCTCGCGAGGCTTCAGTTTCTGCACGCCCACCATCACCGAAACCAATGGTCATCTGCAGGCCATTTGTCCCGGCAGCGGCGGCGTGTGGTCCTATGACGTGAAGACCGGCGAACAGTTGTGGCGGGTGGCCTATGGTGAAGGCTATTCCGTGGTTCCTCGACCGGTGCTGGGCCATGGTCTGGTGTATGTCTGCAGTGGATTCGGCGATCAGCAGTTGTTTGCCATCGACCCCACCGGCAGCGGCGACATCACGGATTCCGGAGTACGCTGGAAGATCAAAAAGAGCGTTCCCAAGTCGCCTTCGATTCTGCTGGTCGGCAATGATATCTACATGGTCGACGATGCCGGGATTGCCAGCTGCGTGGATGCATTGACCGGAGAACTGCACTGGCAGCAGCGACTGAACGGCAAGTATTCGGCATCGCCATCCTACGCTGATGGAAAGATCTGGTTTCAGGACGAAAACGGCACCACAGTTGTCGTCGAACCCGGACACGAATATCAGGAAGTTGCGCGCAATACTCTGGGCGATGGCAAAAGCCGCACCTTCGCCTCCTTTGCATTTCTGGACCACGCCATCCTGCTGCGCAGTGAGACTCATCTGTATCGGATCCAGAAAGCAGAATAACATCGCTTTGCCGGAAGCATTACTTTGCCCGACTGCGCTGTATCAACCGGACTGCCTGCTGAACGAGACCTTTCTGCAGCAGTGACGCATTTTTTGTTCAGTGTGTTTAACGAGACAGCACGTGCGGCCGCAGCAGTCCGAAGTCCAATGAAGATCTGTGTTCTCAGACTCTTTTGAGAATCCATTCCGAAACCACTCGCAGAGAAGGAACGAATCATGGCCCGTTGTGTTTTGGCTTTGGATCAGGGGACGACCAGTTCTCGGGCAATCGTGTTTGCCGCCGACGGATCGATTCTGGGAATTGCTCAGAAGGAGTTCCGGCAGTTCTTTCCCAAGCCCGGCTGGGTGGAACACGATGCCGAAGAAATCTGGACGACTCAACTGGCGGTCGCCAAAGCCGCGCTGAAAAAGGCCGGTGTGTCCGCGGGCGACGTCGCGGCCATCGGCATCACCAATCAGCGAGAAACCACGCTGATCTGGGATCGCCGCACCGGAAAGCCTGTTCATCATGCCATCGTCTGGCAGGACCGTCGAACTTCCGAACACTGTGACAAGCTGCGTAAAGGAAAGCTGGGCAGCGTCTTTACGGAACGCACCGGTCTGATTATCGACGCCTATTTTTCGGGCACGAAAATCGCCTGGCTGCTGCAGAACGTTCCCGGCGCGCAGGAACTGGCCAAAGCCGGACATCTGGCGTTCGGAACAATCGACAGCTGGCTGATCTGGAAGCTGACGGGCGGAACAGCGGCGGCGGGAGCTGTCCACTGCACCGACGTCACCAACGCCTCCCGAACGATGATCTACGACATCCACAAAGGTCAGTGGGATCCCGAACTCCTGAAGGCGTTAAAGATTCCCGCCAGCGTGCTGCCGGAAGTTCGATCGTCCAGCGAAGTCTATGGCGAAACCAGTCTGCTGGGAAAATCCATTCCTGTTGCCGGAATCGCGGGCGATCAGCAGGCCGCTTTGTTCGGACAAATGTGCACGAAGCCGGGCATGGCCAAAAACACTTACGGCACCGGATGCTTCATGCTGATGAACATCGGAACCAGGCCAAAAGCTTCCAGGAACAATCTGCTGACCACCGTGGCATGGAAAATCGGATCTCAGACCGAATACGCTTTTGAAGGCAGCGTCTTTGTGGCGGGTGCCGCCGTGCAGTGGCTGCGAGACGGGCTGGGGATCATTCGCAAGGCCACCGACGTCGAATCTCTGGCCGCCAGTGTCCCGGACAACGGTGGCGTCTACATTGTGCCGGCGTTCGCCGGTCTGGGAGCACCTCACTGGGACCAGTATGCTCGCGGCACCATCACCGGACTCACGCGCGGGGCCACGGCGGCTCACCTGGCGCGAGCAACACTGGAATCGATTGCCTTTCAGGTGGCCGATGTTCTGGATGCGATGAAGGCGGACGCCGGACTGAAGATCAACTCGCTGCGCGTCGACGGTGGAGCGGCCACCAACAACATGCTGATGCAGTTTCAGGCGGACATTCTGGGCGTGCCTGTTGTTCGCCCGACCACGTTCGAAACAACCGCCATGGGAGCCGCCTATCTGGCCGGGCTGTCAGTCGGCTTCTGGAAAAACCGTGATCAACTGGCCAAACAATGGCAGATCGATCGCACATTTGAACCTTCCATGAAGAAAGCTCAGGTGACGGAACTGCGTGAAGGCTGGAATCGAGCACTGGAACGTTCCCGAGACTGGGCAAAGTCATAGTGCGTCTCGAAACAGATTCCTGCTGCGTTCCGACTGACATGAATGCCGCAAGCCGAAGAGGTGACGCTTCCGGCGGATCGCGACTGTCTCTGAGTCGGCCAGATCGCGACGGACAGGCCGGAACGCTCACTTCTTCCCTCCCGCCGGTGAATGATGAATCGTAACGCTTTACTGCAGCAGGCTGCTGACGAAAAAAATCCGTGGGATGTGCTGGTGATCGGCGGCGGAGCGACCGGACTGGGAACGGCTCTGGACGCGGTCGCTCGTGGATATCGCACCGTGCTGGTGGAGCGTTCCGATTTCGCTCAGGCCACGTCCAGCCGTTCCACCAAACTGATTCACGGCGGAGTGCGTTATCTGCGACAGGGGCAGATTGGCATGGTTCGCCAGTCACTGCAGGAACGTCGCCGGCTTCTGAAAAACGCGCCGCATCTGGTCAACAGCCTTGAATTTGTTCTGCCTGCCTACCAGCGCGGCGCGAGGTGGTACTATTACGCGGGTTTGAAAGCGTACGATCTGTTGTCGGCCAGCGACAGTTTTCCACCGGCTCAGCTGCTGTCTCGTTCTCAGGTGATCGAACGACTTCCGACTCTGCACAGTCAGCATCTGCAGGGCGGAGTCCGTTACAGCGATGGTCAGTTCGACGACGCGCGACTGGCGATCACGCTGGCTCGAACAATCGTTGATCACGGCGGCATCACACTCAACTACGCTCAGGTGGAGCGGTTGATCCATGAACGCGGTCGAGTCGCCGGGGCAGAAGTGACGGATCTGGAAACACAGCAGCGTTTCACGGTGCGGGCCCACGTTGTCATCAACGCAACTGGTGTTTTTGCCGAACAGCTGATGGGGCTGGACGCCGCCGTGATGCCGCCGGATGAACGCTTTGACAGCGGAATCATGATTCGTCCCAGCCAGGGGTCTCATCTGGTTTTCGATGGCGACTTTCTGAAGTCTTCGTCGGCCATGATGATTCCGGAGACCGACGACGGACGAGTTCTGTTTGCGATTCCCTGGCACGGGCAGACTCTGTTTGGCACCACCGATCTTCCCGTCCGAAACGTGTCCGCGAATCCGCGCCCGCTTCAGGAAGAAGTGGACTACCTGCTGCAACATGCCGCTCGCTACTTTACGCGAACACCTCGTCAAGAAGACATTCAGTCAATGTTTGCCGGGTTGCGGCCGTTGGTGGCGTCGTCGGGAAAGAAGTCGACGGCTGGTCTTTCGCGCGAACACGAAATTGTCGTTTCCGGT
>JAGQPY010000385.1 GCA_020426485.1 Planctomycetaceae bacterium | reverse complement strand
AGGCTGCTGTCATGTAAGCAGAGAAAACCACGCGCCGGACATACCGACGTGTTGATTCGGAAACCATGTTGTCGGTCCCCGATGCTGCAGACTCGCGATCCGTTCTTTGAAGATCCATCGGCCTCTGCCCCAGCAACATCAACAGGACATCAACCAGACTACCGACGACCACATTGGCATTTGGGTCGCACTCATAGGTTGCTCTACGTCGCCAGATCTATGTCAGCCGTTTTCCCGTGTGACTGTTCGCCCCGACGATCGGAATCACCCTCGATGTTCAGACTTCCGGTGATCTCAAGCGGAGGGCCCTGGACAGGTTCACCAATGATTCCCGCAGAATTGAACAATGCCTTAATTCTGTCGGCACCGGCGGTCAGTATCAGAATGGTCAGCGGAATTTCCAGGTACTCTTTGGCATCTTTGAATCCCACAATGTTCAGCAACTGCATGTTGCCATGTTTCGCCAGCACCGTCGCGGCAGCGACCGCAAACAGATAGTAAGCGATGTAGTATCTGCGGTGTCCCAGATGCAGCTTGAAGTCTGCCAGCTGAGCCTCCTCCGCCATGACGTATTCCGGTAATCGGACGGTGTCTTCCACACCAGACACAGTCCCTTCCGACCCAGCGCTGACCGCTGCTGGTGCAGGAAATGTCCGAAAACGCAGCGCCTGTTGCCTCAAATACTTTGGATCCGGCAGCCACTTGTGAACAAATGGAAACAGCGACAGAACAAACATGCCAAAGGTCGCAAAACGATCGACAGCAAACGATGCAATCACAACCGCCGCGATGGCGCTGACTCCATCAATGGTCATTCCATCGTTCGGGGGCCCATTGATCATCTCATCGTTCGGTCGCTCCACAACGATCGTGGTTTGTTGTTCCGAAACGTCGTTCTTCAGAACAGCCTGCACCTGCCGTTGAATCTGTTCCTCAATCCTGGCATCCATTCGTTCCTGCAGCAACTTCTCGATCTGAGCATTCACAGCAGCAGAATTCAGCGCTGGGGCGTTATCTGATGGCGCAGCGTCCGGTTCCGTGGATGCGTCCGACGGATTGGTTTGTGAACGATTCATTGTTCCATTTTTTCCGGCGTTGGATTCACGGCTGGTCTGCAACTGTCAGTTCAGCCTGAGCCGCAGGACTCGAAACAGGAAAGATTACAACATTGTCCAGCACACTGATGTCCGCTCCGTTGTGATAATCACCGCGAATCCACAGGTCTGACAGCGTCGCCAAAGTATGCTGAAGTTCAGTCTCACTGACGGATTCCCCCGTGGAATGCTTCCATTTGTGCGAAGCATCAAACGACACTTCAAACCAGTTTCCCCATGGCAGGGTCTTTCGCTGAACGGAGGTCAGCACCAGTTGAGTCTTCCGCCCTTCAGTATCCTGACCACTCAGAACGACGGCGTCCTGTATTACCGCAAGCTCCGCAGTTTCCGGAAATGTCTGCTGGATATCAAACAGAAATGAACAACCAGACGCTTCCGCGCCGGCTGAACGAATCTGATGCAGAACCTCGGGCGGAGCCACCCACATTCTCGCGTTTCTGGTATTGGCGGCATATTCGATTGTATGTCGAGTTACCTGCCATGCAGGCTCGTCCGTTTCCGTGTCCTCGAACAGTTGAACGTGTCCGCGCGTGCTCGTCGCCAGCACCCGCGCGTTTTCATGAGCCTTATTGAGCAACTGGTGGCGATGATCCTGACTGACGATGGGTGGGGGAAACAACACGGTATGGATTGAGACATCGCGCCGCTTTGCTTTCGCCACGGCCAGTTGACGTACATCTTCCTCACCAGAACGAAGAATCTCGTCCCGATCGGCGCCATCGTAGCTACTGAGCCGTGTTTGCTCCGCAATCAGTTCACTCAGTGTGTCATCAGCCGCATCCTCGTCGGTCATGATGACCACAATTCGGGTGACGCGGTCGTCATCCCGCCACCCGACATCAGTATCCAGCGCCCGCAGAACCCCCAACAGCTGGTCGTCACCTTTTTCGTTGTTGCCGCCACCCGTTGGCAACCGATCGTCTTTCAGCAGCTCGGCATCGCTGAGTCGTTGTTTCAGACGGCTGCCCGTGGCCAGCGGCAGAGAAATCCCAACGCCGTTCGAAAACGTCACCAGGCCCGTTCTGAACTGATCGGGATCACCCCACTGCAGAGTTTCCGTCACCTGCCCAACCTGATTCAACACGCTTGTGATCTCTTCGGCCATGGACTGTGACGTGTCGATCACAAACATCAGGTCCACGTAAAGATCGGCCACATTGTCTTCCGACTGCAGACCGTAGCCACCACCAGGCCGACTTATCCGTCGTGGCTGTTCAGAATCCGCTCGCCCGCGCAACGTCCACCCACCATCGCCCAGGCCTTCATCTTCGAAATCATGATTCAGCAGTGGAGTGATGACTTGAAGGGCGTGCGACTGGTATTCACCCGCCACCACTCGAACCTCGTTCCGCCTTCCTGCCGCTAACGGCAGAGTTCTGACAAGCAGATCACGTCCGGCCTGGCCATCAGCGACAAACGAACGCCCCGTATTCTCTCCGTTCACGCTGAGAGTCAGCCCGAAATTTGACGAATCACCCGTTCTGACACGCACGTCCACCGCGTTTGTAAGAATTCTTTCGCCTGACTTTGGCGACAGAAATTCAATGGAACGCGGGTCTGTGCAGCGAATGATTGTGTGTTCCGGGAAATCAACGACTTCATGGGATCGCCCAAGTCGAATGTCAGGATTCCGCGAAAAACACTGCAGCGTATTCACACCATACGCAAGCGGTACTACGGCTTCGAAAGTTCCGGCAGGAAAATTCAGATGGGCAACAACGGTTTCACTTCCGCCACGAATACCGATCGACCGCAAAGCGTGTTCTCTGACTTCCGGAGCCAGGCCAACGGCACCGTGAACATCAACGGTTTGGTCCACCACGATGGTACCGGTTGGCGGAAAGGTCATCTGAGCAGGCCCGGGGTTCGCAACAGAGTGCACCATCAATGGTCTGCTGAAATGAATCTGCTGCACGCCGTGGCTGTTCGAAAACGGCTGAATCAGATTCGATCCGTCACGCAGTTCGACATCTGCCCTGAACGCTCCGTCCACAACGGGAATGACCTTCCGTTGTCCATTGATGCTCAACCCAATCGATTGCGTCCCGCCATTCGTCACCGAACCGACCACAGAAACAATACGGACATCCGTGAACCGATCGTGTTCCGGCGTCAGAAATCGGACTTCACCGGGTTGGTGAGTGGCATACACCGCCGCGACAACTGCTACGGAGATCACCACCAACCTGGTCGGCCACATTTTGGCCGCCACGCGCCGTGTCAGTCGTCTGACCAGCCCGGCCGTAACAGTGGCTCTGAAGCGAAGCACACGCCTCACTTACACACCCGACACCGCTGCATGTGAAAACAGTCCACCAACTTCAGTTCCCGTAGGTCAGGCTCCCGCCTGACGCAAAAGCGGTACGGCTCACCAAGTTCATGGCATTGTCAAGGCAGGACCCTGACCTGCAACAATCGAAATTCGCTCACCCAATGATTGACAGGAATCCGAGAGAGCCCCTCTGCGAAGATAAAGATAAGGTTTTTGAATTCACTTGAAAACGATGGAAGGCAGCGGGTACGATGTCGAGCGAAATTTGTGTTTTTGCCATCCCCTATTATTCCGGAGAGAAGAATGCGACCTACTCGACTTCGAGGATTTACCCTGATTGAGCTGCTTGTGGTGATAGCCATCATCGCAATTTTAATCGCTCTGTTGCTCCCCGCTGTACAACAGGCTCGTGAAGCCGCTCGTCGTACACAATGCAAGAACAATCTGAAACAGCTCGGGCTTGCTCTGCACAACTACCACGACGTAAACAAAGTCTTCCCGCCAGGTTACATCAATCAATTCGATAATCCTCAACCAACAAACTCAGGGGCTTACGCATCGGCAGTCGCCGCTGAGCGATGCTCCTGGAGCTGGACGGCCTTTATTCTGCCGTACATCGAAGAAAGCGCGCTGTACAACCAGATCAACGTTGGAAACACACGTTTGAAGGATGCAATACTTCCGGCAAATCACCTGAGTGTGATGTCGCAGCCGATGGGTGCGTTTCGATGCCCTTCAGACACCGGCCCGGATGTGAACACCGCCAAGACGCTCGTTGATTCGACCGGAACAGCCCGCCAGTTGGCAACAAGTAACTATGTGGGTGTGAATTCCGGACGGAAGTGGCACGGTCAGACAGGCGCGAACGACACTTGGATCACTGGTCCGGGAGAAGGTCAACTCAGCCAATGGGGAACACCGCCCAATGCAACTCAGAGTCCAACTGGGATTTTTTGGCGAAATTCCCGAGTTGCAATCAGAGATATCACGGATGGAACCAGCAACACTCTGATGGTTGGAGAGCGTGCCTGGGAGTTGACTAACCCGAATGGTACGAACCACGCTTGTCGCGCAGGAACGATGTTCGGCGAACGAATCACAAATGAGCAATCCGAAATTAGCAGGGGACTTGGTTCAACGTCTGGTCCAATCAACGGACCAAACGGGGGTGGTTGCTCACGCACTTTCTCAAGTCGTCACGAAGGCGGATCGCAATTTACTATGTGCGATGGCAGTGTCCGGTTTATTTCCGAGAACATTGACCACAATGCGCTGACCACTGGAGGCACCAATGCAATTGATTCACTTTTGGAGAAAATTGCGTCAAGAGACGATGGTCAGGTGGTAGGAGAGTTCTAACCGGACAGCAATCGGATGATCTGGTCTTGGCTTGTAAATCAAGGATGTACAACAACCTGTGTAGGCTGAAATTGCATCAAGGATGGTCCTGATTTCAATCGTCAAACCATCTTCCAGCCAAAGTGTTTCTACCGCAAGCGGTCAGGAAGAGCGTTCTGCCTCGCGGCAATTGATGTACAAAACACATCAGACATCGCCGCGGGTAGAACAAATACGTCTTTGAGCCCACGGCCCGGCGTTATCCAGCTATGGCCTCGGGATTGACAAATGCTGTGCTTGAAGGCTGTACATATTCGCTTGTGTGCAGCCTTTTTACATTACTAAAGGTTCCTTTCATGTTTCCCAGAAATGTTTGTTTTGGCTCGTTGATCTTGTTTCTCACCACCGGATGCGGGGGAGGCCCGTCTGATGCACCCGATCTTGGTCACGTGACCGGTGTCGTGACAATTGACGGTAAGCCAGCATCCGGTGTTGATGTGTCCTTCGCTCCGCTGGACGGCGGGCGTCCGTCATCGGCAAGAACCGATGCGAACGGAAGATATGACTTGGTTTACAGCACTTCCGCCATGGGAGCCAAGATTGGCATGCATAAGGTAAAGATCGCTGGAGCGGCCAATGCTGCGACGGAAGCTTGGGAAGAGGACTGGGCGAAAACGTCGGATGTCCCATTGACTGTGGTTCCCAAGGAGTATGCCGAAACCGAAAAGCGGGCCGAAGTCAAGGAAGGGATTAACGAAGTTGACCTGACTTATCCGTAAGACAAGGTGAACCATTCTGAAACTGGTCTCAACTTCATTATTTGACTTTCCGTTGGTCAGGCTCCCGCCTTACTCGAACGCTTCGACTCACGAAGTCCATGGC
>JAGQPY010000384.1 GCA_020426485.1 Planctomycetaceae bacterium | reverse complement strand
GGCGTCCCCGAGAAACCTGAACTGCAGTGTGATGAACCAGATTTTTGCGGAAAAGAGATTTCAGGCACTGTTGCATGATCTGCGACAACAGTCCGTTCCCGACCATGTTACGGCCTGGCCGGCATCGCAGCTGCAGTCTTTCAGTGATTGTGGAGTCATGACCTGGGATGTCCCTCGCGAATGGGGCGGCATCGATCTGGAGGCCGCCGATCAGCTGGAGGGCCTGCGGTTGCTTTCGTCGGCCTGTCTGGTCACAACGTTCGTGCTGACTCAGCGCAGTGCAGCGGTACGACGAATCGCGACTTCAGCCAATCAGGCGGCCAAAGAACGCTGCCTGCCTCGGTTGTTGTCGGGCGAAATCTTCGCCACAGTTGGGATTTCCCATCTGACAACTTCGGGTCAGCATCTGCGAACACCGCGCGTTCAGGTTCGGAAGACTGATCGTGGCTACGTGCTGAACGGGATCGTTCCATGGGCCACCGGGGCCACCATGGCACAGGTTCTGGTGACCGGAGGGACTCTGCCCGATGGCCGTGAAATTCTTGCGGCGCTGCCCGGCAACAGCGACGGGTTGATTGTGAAGGCTCCCGTCGAAATGATGGCCCTGAATGCGTCGCAGACGGGTGCTGTTGAGGTCAACGATGTGGAGGTCACGAACGACGATTTACTGCACGGCCCCGTCGAAAAAGTAATGAGCAAAGGCACGGGTGGTGGTGCGGGCTCTTTGGGAACGTCGGCCTTAGCGATCGGCGCGACGTGCGGAAGTTTGATGCGGCTGGCTGATGAAGCCGTGCAACGTCCGGACCTGATGGAATTCGTAAATCCGCTGCAGCGGGAGTGTGACGTTCTGCTGGATGATCTGCGTGCCGCGGCGGCCGGCATTCACCCGTCGGGAGATTCCGCTGTGGAACAGATTCGGCGCAAGGCCAATTCGCTGGTCATGAGAACGGCTCAGACATGGCTGGCCGCCACCAAAGGGGCCGGTTTTGTGAAAGGCCATCCGGCAGAACGGGCAGTGCGCGAAAGCATGTTCTTTCTGGTCTGGTCATGCCCGCAACCCGTGCTCGCCGGTAACCTGAGAGAACTCGCCTGTGGGTCGGCACCGTCATGACGTTTCCGAGACCGCCGGCAGTTCGGTATTTCCCTGATGAAGAACGAGTGTCTGCTGCAGAGGCCTTCTGAAAAGTGACTGAAAAATCCCTGAGAGGAGCGTCTGAGATGACAGAGGTTGTGGAGGTCTATCGTCCGGCAACTGCGGCAGATGCACATCTGGTCCTGATGCGACTGGAAGAAGAAGGCATTGCGGCTCGAATTGGCGGCGACGACGCCCCCGTGGGAATCGATATCGGCTGGGCCAGTGCTCCCGTCATCTGGACGGCGGAAATCGATGCCGAAAATGCGAAGCGGATCTGCAGAGAGTGGGAGAAGTCTCGCCACCTCACTTCACTTTCGGTCATGCCGCCGGAAACGGACGAAGATACACCATCGGCTGAAAACATCGCCTGGACCTGCCCAAAGTGCGGAACAGACATCGAAAAGGGTTACGACACCTGCTGGAATTGCCTCTACAACCCCAGCGCTTGCTGAGTGGAACTGGAACCTTCTGACACGGATGAAATTCGTACGGAGCCATCGTCATCTTGATCACGCTGGAGACCATTCGCGACGCAACTTGTCGAATTCGCCATGTCGTTCGAAAAACTCCCGTCCTGACCAGCGATATCATCAATCGTGCCGTCGACGCAGAAGTCTTCTTCAAATGCGAAAACCTACAGTTTGAAGGAGCGTTCAAGTCACGCGGCGCGTGCAATGCCGTGTTCGCACTCGATGACGAATCGGCGGCAAAGGGAGTTGTTACTCATTCGTCAGGCAATCACGCGGCGGCCCTGGCTCGAGCCGCCGCGCTGCGAGGCATCACGGCTCACATTGTCATGCCGGAAAACTCCGCGCGGACCAAAATCGATGCGGTGCGACGGCTGGGCATCGAGCCGGTGTTCTGCAAACCGGATACGGATTCTCGACAGGCCGCAGCCGAACGAGTCATGCAGTCAACCGGTGCGACGTTTGTTCATCCTTATGACAATGAAGCCGTGATCGCTGGTCAGGGCACCGCGGTTCTGGAGTTGCTTTCTCAGGTGACGTCTTTGGATTCCGTCATTGTGCCCGTGGGCGGAGGAGGTCTCCTGAGCGGAACACTGATCGGATGTCACGCCATGCAGCCCGGCCTTCGGGTCTTTGGTGCGGAACCGGAGTGGGCGGACGATGCTGTTCGCAGTCTGAAGGCAGGCTTTCTTCAGTCGCCGACTCGTTATGATTCGATTGCGGACGGGCTGCGAACGCGACTCGGCGATCTGACTTTCCCCATCATTCAGAAACACGTGACCGATATCCTGCTGACAAGCGAAGAGGCGATTCGTGCGGCCACGGTCGGAATCTGTCGCAACCTGAGAATCATTGCGGAACCTTCCGGAGCCGTTCCGCTGGCTGCTCTGTCGATTCATCGCGAACGATTCCATGGGCAGAAAGTCGGCGTTATTGTTTCCGGCGGAAACATCGACACCGCACTGCTGTGCCGGCTCTTATCATCGGAAACATGATGTGACGGGTGTCACTTGTTACGCGTGCGTTCCTGCCCGAGATTGTTCACAATCGTTTCGGTATTTCCGGTCTATGGCTTCTTCCACCCCCGAATCATCCCCAACGAACTCAGCTCGAACCCGGCCATTGTGGCAGCGATTTGTCGTCGGTGAGCACACCGCTCTGGTGATTGTGCTGGGGCTGCTGATTGCGTTTTTTGGCAGCCAGAGCCGCTACTTTCTGAGCACCGCAACTCTGACAGCCGTGATCAATCAGATCCCGGCGCTGACGCTGGTCGCCATTGGAATGACCTTTGTGCTGATCACGGGCGGTATTGATCTGTCGGTCGGATCGTTGCTGGCACTGAGTTCCAGTACGTTGGCCGTTTTGATCGTCCAGCATTCGTGGTCCATCTGGCTGGCGGTCCCGGCGGCACTGATGTGTGGCGGCCTGTGTGGCCTGGTGAATGGAAGTGTCAGTGTGCTGGCCGGAATTCCATCCTTCATCGTCAGTCTGGGTGTGCTGCAGGTCGCTCGCGGACTGGCCTATGTGCTGACGGATTCCACCTTGCTGTACATTGATGTCCGCAGCGGAATTCAGTCCATCGGTCGCAGCCTGCCCGGACTGAAGGTGTCGCCGGCGTTCCTGACGGCAATCGTCACCGTGCTGGCGGGACAGTTTGTGCTGCATCGCACTCTGTTCGGACGCTACAGCATGGCCATCGGATTTAATGAAACGGTCGTAAAACTCAGTGGCGTCAACACACGCCGCGTTCGAATCGGAGCCTTTGTTCTTTCGGGAGTTCTGGCCGCTGCGGCAGGTGTGGTGGAAGCATCCCGGCTGTCGGCCGGCGATCCCAACGGCGCGATTGGGTTTGAATTGTACGCCATCGCGGCGGCCGTCATCGGTGGAACCAGTCTGATGGGTGGGCGAGGTTCCATGATCAATACTCTGCTGGGTGTGCTGATCATTGCAGTGCTGCAGACCGGCCTGATTCAACTGGGAATCAGCGAAGGCGCGAAATACATCACCACGGGCTGTGTGATAGTAGTGGCCGTTCTGCTGGATGCATCGCGTGAACGGTTGCAGCGGTTAACGCGGCAACTGTTCGGCGGATGACGCCCGCGCGGGCAATGCCGCTAAGCATTCTTTCGTTTCACCCGACCTGGCAGGCGAAGAATCGCGAATCTGCGCCGCCTTGCCTGTGGTATCGGGTGAAACGAACCGTGTTTTGACGGTTTGAAATCCGTCACAGCGCTGCCGGGCGGAGCGGGAAATGTGCAGAAGCCGCAAGTAAACGGAAAGGCCGTTTGAAGTGTCGGGAAGGCTTCTGTTAGCCTTCCCGGTCATCGTTTCGTCGGGAATCCGTGGCCGTAAAACTGCCGCTGCTCTGCCGGAAACAGCGCGGCGTGTTTTGACAGGCCGTTGCGATTCTGACAGACAGATTCTGAACTTTTTCCCGACCTGATTTTTGAGCGTTTTTACCGCGATACCCTTCTTCCATGCCTCGAGACTTCCTGAAAAACGCCAAAGACGAATATGACGTCATTGTCATTGGCAGTGGCCTTGCGGGCTTAACTTCGGCCAACATCCTTGCTCGACAGGGGTATTCCGTCCTGTTGCTGGAACACCATTATCAACTGGGTGGCATGGCCACCTGGTTCAAACGTTCCGGTGGTCATATTTTTGATATTTCCCTGCACGGCTTTCCTCACGGCATGATCAAAAGCTGTCGCAAGTACTGGACTCAGGAAATCGCGGATTCGATCGTTCAGCTGAAAGGGATCCGCTTCGAGAATCCTCAGTTTTCGCTGCGAACAACCTTTGATCGAAAAGACTTCACTCGCATCCTGATCGAACAGTTCGGAATTCAGCCGGAAGTCATTGAAGGGTTCTTCAACAAAGCGCGCGGAATGAACTTTTACGATGATCAGTCGCTGACGACTCGCGAACTGTTCAACGAGTTCTTCCCCGGACGCGACGATGTTGTCCGATTGCTGATGGAAGCCATCACCTACGCCAACGGTTCGACTCTGGAAGATCCGGCCATCACGTACGGTATTGTGTTCTCCAACTTCATGCAGAAGGGTGTTTACACTTTTGAAGGCGGTACGGATGCTCTGGTGCTGAAAATGAAGGAGGAGCTGATTCGCAACGGCGTGGACATTCGCATTCGAACACTGGTGGAACAGATTGAAGTTTCCCCGGGCCGTCAGGTGCAGGCGGTGGTGGTTAACGGTCGCCGCATTCGCTGCCGAGCGGTGCTGTCCAACGCCAACATCAAGTCCACGATTCTGAAGCTGACAGGCGAACAGCATTTCGATCCTGCCTTTGTCGAAGAAACCAAAGCCGTTCGACTGAATAACAGCAGTTGTCAGGTCTACATGGCTCTGAAACCCGGCGAAGGTTTTGATGATGGCGTGGGAGACCTGCTGTTCCACTCTGAACACAACGGCTTTGACATCGACGCCATGCTGAGTATGAACGTCAGCAGCCGCACCTTCAGTTTCTACTATCCCGGCACACGCCCCGGCAGCAACCGCTGGCTGATTGTTTCATCAACGAACGCCAACTATCGCGACTGGGCGGATCTGTCAGAAGACGACTATCAAGCGGCCAAGAAGCACCTGGAAGAAACGACGCTGGACTGCCTGGAACAGTACGTTCCCGATGTGCGAGCCAAGCTGGATCATATCGAAGCGGCGACTCCCAAAACCTTCGAACACTACACTCGCCACCTGGCGGGATCATCCTTCGGTACCAAGTTTGAAGGACTGCAGGTCAGCCGCACTCTGCCTCAGCAGGTGCAGGGACTTTTTCACGCAGGTTCCGTGGGCATCATCATGTCCGGCTGGCTGGGAGCCGTGAACTATGGAGTCATCGTCAGCAATGATGTCGACAAATTCCTGACCCCGTCAACCCCAGCAATGTAGTGCTTTGTCAGCGATCAAAATTAGGTTTGATCCAAGCCTGTACGACGGACTTCCAGTCCGTTGCTTACATGTTCGATCAACGGACTGGAAGTCCGTCGTACCCCAA
>JAGQPY010000383.1 GCA_020426485.1 Planctomycetaceae bacterium | reverse complement strand
CCTTCCAGTATTCAGTTGCGAATCCGGTGATGTATGGTTCTGCCTTTCCGTCCTTGACCAGCACGACCTGGCCATTGGCCGAATCACAAACCGTGAGAACTCCGGAGGGACTGAAGGTCACTCCGGATGGATTGCTGAGTCCGCCAACCACAACTCGCGCGGTGTACTGTCCCTTCAGGCCAAGATCGATCTCTTCCGCCTTGGCAGAACCCGCAAATGCAGCCAGACTCAGCAGGCTCAGCAACGTTGTTGATTTCATCATTTTTAAAATCCCCTCGTATTTCGTTCAGTGAAAGAACCTGTTCCAACGCCCCGAACCTGAAACAGGCGGTGATGTGATGTTACGTCACAAACGTGCCTCACAATGCGGGCGATGTGCATTGAGTGTTCGGAAGGCGAAACGCGATTCTGACAGTTGTCGCGCGTCTTTGAAAGCGGCTTGCGATGTCGGAGTATCCACAACCGGCCGAAATCCAGCGTCTGAGATTCCGTTTAATCGGTCGGTTGCATGATAAAGAACTCTGTACTCCAATGCGCTGCGTGCAGGCTTCGGGGCTTGAATCCGTGGCGGATTTCGGGGGCGGAAGCGGCGTCTCAGTGAGCAATCCTGTGGCGAATCTTTGACGCCCCTCATTCCTGACCTGCATATCGGAAATACCTGAACGTCGGATCGGAAGGTTGGAGATGGAAAAGCAGTTCGTGCTGATGGACGTTGACCGGAACGTCTACGAAGTTGATCGCGTCCTGAATGCTCAAACGACCAACATTCGCAGTTTTGGTTCCGAGTGGAGCATCCGCCTGCAGCGTCTGCACGGCGGGCTCTCCGACGGAGTGGACGTCGTCTGGGTCGACAACGGCTGCACTCGACTGGCCATTCTGCCAACGCGAGGAATGGGAATCTGGAAGGCGAACGTCGCCGGAGTTCCCCTCGAATGGCACTCTCCCGTTCAGCGACCGGTCCATCCGACATTTGTTGATCAGTCGCGCCGAGGCGGCATTGGCTGGCTGGACGGATTCAACGAACTGATCTGTCGCTGCGGCCTTGGCTGGCATGGTGCACCGGGCACAGATGTGACTCGCGATGCGGACGGCAATGTGGTGTCCGAACAGTTTCTGCCATTGCATGGTCGCATTGCCAATCTGCCCGCGCATTCAGTGACCGTTGAAATTTCGGATGACGGAGCGATTTCCATTGTCGGCGTCGTCGACGAAGCCGGCATGTTCGGCGGACACCTGCGTCTGACAGCTCAACTCACGACGTATGTCGGAAGCAACACCTTCGAAATTCGCGATACGGTACAGAATCTTTCCGCAGGCTCGGCGGAGGCGGAAATGCTGTATCACTGTAATATCGGTCGTCCATTTGTCGGTGAGGGGGCGAAACTGCACATTGCCGCTGCCGAAGTTGCTCCTCGTGATTCACGGGCGGCGGAAGGAATTTCCGACTGGCCGACTTACACTGGTCCGGTTCAGGGCTACGCCGAACAAGTCTACTTTGTTCGCCCTCTCACCGCCGACGATGGACGTGCCCTTGCCGTCCTTGCAGCACCGGAAGGTGATCGAGCGGTCGCGGTAAGATTCGACACCAGCACACTTCCCTGGTTTGCGCAGTGGAAGAATACTCAGGCGGAAGCGGACGGCTATGTCACCGGACTCGAACCGTGCTCCAGCTTTCCCAATCTACGCAGTTTTGAGCGGCAGCAGAATCGCGTCGTTCAGCTTGATCCAATGGGCAGCGTGACATTTGAATTTGCCGTCACCGTGGTATCAGCTGCAGACGATGTGAGTCGCCTTGTTCAGGAGGTGGCGGACCTTCAACAGGCCGAACGAATGACCGTGCATGATCAGCCGAATCCGGAATGGAGCCCATAAGTCTGCGGCTGTTTCCGATGTTGGAACAGCGGCCCCATGCATTGAGTTGACGTTCAACTTCAGGACAGTTGCGAGTTCAGGTGCGGTCGCTCGACCGTTGCCGAGCCGCTGCCCAACCGAATGTTGACCTCGCGAGCGGTTCTCGGTGATGTGGACATTTGGTCAGTGATCGCCGCCGAGCGGGCGCTTTGGGGCACGATTCCGGAGAACTCCATTCCCCGGGAAGACTTCGGAAATGACGAAAGTTCCGAATTCCTCAACAAAATCATCTCGCCAGGATGGTCGGTTCGGCAACCGAGAGATTGTGCTCCCGCTTTTCTTTCTCTTTGCCCCAGCTTCTAATACGCCGGAAACGGGGTAGACTACAGAAGCTGCCCTGCGCAGTGGTATGTCTGGTAACTCAGGAAAGGTGCAGAATGCAACGTATCACCCGTCGAGTGATTGTGTTCACAGTCTTGTTCAATGTGTTTGTGATTGGCCAGCGAGCACATGCTCAGCAGTCGTCCGGGAACGACGATTTCCCACCTCACGCCAAGGTGCTGGAAGGCTATGAGAAGGTCGTCAGCAAAGCGAACATCACTCCGATGTACACGCTGTATCAGCGCGAGAAGGACAGTCAGCTGTACGCCGAACTTCCGCGGAACTTTGCCACCAAGAAGTACTATATTGCTCTGACGCTGGCCAGCGGTGATGCCTACGCCGGTCTGCAGAGTGGTGAGATGTACGTCTATTGGCGCCGATATGACAAGCGTCTGGCTCTGATTGAACCAACGGTTGAAATTCGAGCGGAAGGCGATGCGGAAGCTGCCTCATCAGTAAAGCGACTGTTTACAGATCGCATTGTGATGGACGTTCCGATCGTGACTATTGGTCCCGGCGGCGGTCCTGTCATCGACCTTGATGCTCTGTTCGTCAGCAACGCAACCACATTTTTCGGATTCGACGGCCAGATCAGTTCCTCCGGTCGTTACGGCATCTACTCCATCACGACGGCCAAGGCGTTTCAAAACAACATTGAAGTGGCCTTCGAAGTTCCTTCGTCACGAGGGAACCTGAAAACTCTGCACTATTCCGTCAGTGATATTCCGGCCAACTCCAGCTACAAGCCCCGAGTCGCCGATCAGCGAGTGGGATTCTTCACCACCAGTTACTCCGACCTTGCCAAGTATGACGACCGCGAAACTCGAGTGCGTTACATCAATCGATGGCATATCGAAAAGGCCGATCCCAAGCTGAAGGTCAGCCCGCCAAAGAATCCGATTGTGTTCTACATCGAACACACCACGCCCGTACGCTACCGTCGCTGGGTGCGCGAAGGCATCCTTTCGTGGAACAAAGCCTTCGAAAACGTCGGGATCTCTGATGCGATCGAAGTCTACTATCAGGATCAGTCCTCCGGCGCGCATATGGACAAGGACCCGGAAGATGTTAATTACAACTTCGTTCGATGGCTGAACAACGACGTGGGGACGGCAATCGGTCCAAGTCGAGTGAACCCGCTGACCGGACAGATTCTGGATGCGGACATCATTCTGACTGACGGGTGGATTCGTCATTACCGCAAGCAGTTTGATGAAATGCTGCCGAAGATTGCGATGGAAGGCTTCGGTCCGGAAACGCTGGCATGGCTGGCGGATCATCCGGAATGGGACCCGCGTCTGCGTCTCGCAGCGCCGTCGATGCGTAAAGAGATCGGTCTGCAGATTCAGCGGGACAGCCACAAGCCGTTCGCCGGTCATCCCATTGGTTCAGTCGATTCCAAGATGATCGGGGATGACGAATACGACGGGCTGATTGGTCGAACAAGCCAGATCAATGGCATGTGCCTTGCCGCCGAAGGTATGTCAATGGATCTGGCTGTCATGAAGATGGCCATGGCAATCGGTCCTTACGAAGATAACAAAGCGGCCGCCGCTGCGTCGCCCATCGTGGGAGACTGGAACGGCAAAGTTCAGGGTCTGAAGGCCGTACAGTTTCCTGCTGATGAACTTGTCTTTACGCTGAAGATTGAATCAGCCGGTGACAAGTCTCTGACCGGTTCTGCTCAACTGGCCGACAAGACCTACGAACTGAAGGACCTCCGTTTCAATGCCGATTCCGGCGCGTTTTCAGCGACATTGAATCCGGAAGAAGGCGTCACGGTGACTCTGGAAGGCACACTGAAAGACGGTCAGCTTTCCGGAAGCTGGTCCGTCAACGGTCAACCCAAACTGATGGGGCAGTTCACCGCCACCAAAGCTGCGAAACCCGAATCGTCCAAAGACGACCATCCGAAGTCGGAGAATTCTGACGCGAAGAAAGACGAAGGCGATCAGAAAGAATCGAAGGCATCAGAAGAGAAAAAAGAGGAGTCGAAGAAGGACGACGAGCCGAAAGAGCAGATGCTTGACGGAATGCCCGAATCATTCGTCGGTCCTCTGATCGCTCATCTGGTCGCTCACGAAGTCGGACATACTCTGGGGCTGCGACACAACTTCAAAGGATCCAGCATCTACACGCTGGATCAGATCAACAGTGAAGAAGTGAAGGGCAAGAAGCCGCTGGCCGGTTCTGTGATGGACTACATCGGCGTCAATATCAGCCCGAAAGGCAAGTCGCAGGGCGACTACTGTATGGAAAGCGTCGGGCCGTACGACATGTGGGCCATCGAATACGGTTACACCTTTTCCAATCCGGAAAAAGTGCTGTCGCGCGTTGCCGAACCGGAACTGGTTTACGGTACCGACGAAGACACAGGTGGTCCCGACCCGCTGGCTCGACGATACGACTTCAGCCGTAACCCGCTGGACTTTGCACAGTCACAAGTCGTTCTGGCAAAACACCATCGCAGTCGGCTGCTGAGCGACTTCGTGAAAGACGGCGACAGCTGGGACCGCGTTCGATATGGCTACGAACTGACTCTGTCGATGCAGACGCGAGCCGTCTCCATGATGGCCAACTGGATCGGCGGTGCTTTCGTGTATCGCGACAAAAAGGGTGATCCCAACGGTCGTCACCCCGTCGAAGTTGTTCCTGCCAAACAGCAGCGCGATGCAATGAACTTTGTTCTGACAGAAAGCTTCCGCGACGACGCCTTCGGACTGACGCCTGAGTTGACTCGTTCCATGGGGCTGGATAAGTGGCTGGATGACCGGATGAGCTTCTCCAGTGAGGCGACATGGCCCATTCATGATCGCATCATGGGAATCCAGGCGTCGTCTCTGACCATGCTGATGAATCCCACAACTCTGAAGCGGGTTTACGACAACGAAGTCCGTGTTCCCGAATCAGAAGACAGCCTGACACTGCCGGAACTGATGGGCTCTGTGTCCAAAGAGATCTGGAGCGAACTGGATCAGAAAGGCACAGAAAAATTTACGGTTCGAAAGCCGCTGATCTCCAGCCTTCGCCGTAACCTGCAGCGTGAGCACGTTGAACGACTGATCGACCTCACACTTCCCGGAGGCGGCTCCAGCGCAGCAGCACGAGCGATATCGATGCTGGCGTCTGAGAATCTGCGTGAGATTGTTCGGAAGATCGACAGTTGTCAGGCGGCCGGTGCCGATCGTCACGACGCATACACAACCGCTCATCTGAATCAGGCTCGCACCCGCATCGAGAAAGCTCTGGATGCAGACTACATCCTGAACCCGTCTCGCGGCGGAAGCGGTTCCGGTCAGATTATTCTTCTGCTGGGCGACGAAGAACAGGGCGAACAGCAGCCGTAAGGATTCGGTCGGTATCGATTGATGCCACGCGAAGGACATTGTTCGGGCTCTCCGCAA
>JAGQPY010000382.1 GCA_020426485.1 Planctomycetaceae bacterium | reverse complement strand
ACCTGTTGTTTCCCGCGGCTCAAGCGAACCCGAAGGCTTCGCTTGGGCCGAAGAAAACGAAATTGAGACATCCTGCTTCTTAGCTTTCCAGCCTGTTCACCACCGAGGCAAGCTCGGTAGAGTCTGTCTCGGTGGCGATCAGCGAGAAGTGTCTGATTTCCGGTACTAACCGGGCTCGGAGTTCTCACGAACTCCGCTACAGACCAGGACTTGCCAATTTCGCGGCAGGCCCTGGGAAAGTAGCTCCTGCCGACGCCTGATTCAATGAGAAATCGGTGCCTCCTGAGTTGTCGTGAATGCTTCTGAAAATCACAGACGCGTTTCGGCGAGCAGCTGTCTGCAAAATCCAAAGCGGCGACAAGTCGCAGCACTCCAAAGTGGGGCTGTCCGTTTAAAGACGGCCTGCGATCGCTTGTTTAGTCGACGATTTGAAGGACCTACACGTCCCAGTGCTGGCCGTCCCAGTCCACGGTGCGCTGCAGAAAATTCGTGACACCTTCGGCGAAGACTTCGAACAGGGCTTCACCTTTGGTGGCGGTAGCGTCGGCCGGGCAGCCAATGTGGCCGGGAATACTGCGGTCGGGCATGGTCCAGCCACGGTATCCGGGAGCCGCTCCACGACCAAACGGCACTTCGGACACATCTTCCGGATTTCCGTGGACCAGTTCAGGACGAATGGCAAGCATCATGGATGTTTCCCATTCACCAGCGTGTCCCATTTCGGTTTGAGTCAGTCCGTTCAGGGTGTCCGCTGGTTTTGCCGAATCCCAGTAGGTCAGGCTGACCAGCAGCAGATCGCGCCGATCGCGGAACTCCTGCCGCAGTTCGAATAACGCCTGTTGAGACGGCGTCGTGTTTCCGCCATGTCCATTGATGAAGGCAATTCTTCGAAAGCCGTGCTGCAGAAAATTGCCCGCCAGATTCTTCAGCAGATCCAGATACAGGCGCGGGGACGCCGACAGAGTTCCCGGCATGTCCATGTGATGGTGCGAATTTCCCAGCCACATGAGTGGAGCAAACAGCAGGCGAGAGGCCACCGGGCGTTGCTGGATTCGCCGAATGACTTCGCCCAAAAGCAGGCTGTCGGTGAACACCGGCATGTGGTGCCCGTGCTGTTCCAATGCTGCAATGGGAAACACGACAGGAGTATCGCGGTTCAGTCGATCGACAGACGGCCAGGTCATTTCAGACAGATTCATGGTTGAGCTTTCGTCAGTGAGACTGCAGGGCATCCGGCCGGCTGTTCGATCATTGCGCAACCTTCCAGGGGCAAACGCAGCGAAGGCCGTTCATTGGGGACGGACATCGCTGTCGGTTCTGTCGCCGTTGCGTTGCGCATTCTGACGAAACGCCGGTGCGTTGCAACGTGACGGCATCGAATCACGGGATTGCCGTCAGAACGGCTGGAAGGTCACTGCAATGTGGCGTGGCGTTGAGTCAACAGCTGCGGAGTGATCAGCGATTGGGTTTCCAGACCGGCAGTGAACTGACTTCGGCTTTGGCGGCGTCCGACATACCGATCTTCCAGTCGTCGTAAAATGGACCAAGATTGTGGCCGACGGCTTTGGAAAATCGAATCAGCCACTGATCCTTCTTCTCCTGAAGTGATTTTGGTCGTTCGCCGGGTTTCAGGTTACGGTATTCTTCAAAGACTGTCTTGAACGGCTGCCAACCAAAGTTTCGCTGCAGTTCGATGTAGGGGACAAGTTGAGGCCACGGGCCTTCCAGTTTGCCGGACTGATCGAAGTCGCGGCGAATTTTGGCCAGGGAATCCGGCTGAACCATGCCGTGCTGCATCGCACCGGGGTTCAACGTATCGTAGACGTACATCGAAAACAGATTGACGGTGACTTCGCCCAGACCTTCCCACGTCCATTCGGGTTCCTGATGGTTGTGACCGATTTCGTGATACACGCCCCAGTTGCCCTTTGATTTCAATGTGGCCAGGTCTGTGACTTCCTGAGCCAGATTCATGGGAGCCATGATGGGATATCCGGCATGCATGTAGCCCGCCGAAATCTGGACGTCGATCACAAATCGTTCCGGGGATGATCGTTCGAACGGCCGCATCGCCAGATCCGCGCAGGTATCCAGAACGCTGTTCCAGTACTCCATTAGTTCGCCGGGGTTGTCAAGTTGACGAACCGCTTCCGACGGCAGGGTGATGATGAAGCGATCCGATGCCAGTTCCGCCCATGGTGCCGGATGTTGTTGCCGGGCTTTCCATTCGGAAGGCGATGTTGCTCCGTGAACGTACAACGGTGCGGGGGCGGCACCATCGATTTCCACAGATACGGTTCCGGCAGAGCAGTCGGACGGAACTTCGATATACACCAGTCCTCCAAAAGCGGAACCGGCCGTTGTGCGAATCGTCGTCAGAGGAAATGTTCGCGTCACTTCCGGTGCTCGTTGCCATGCATCCTTTTCCCAAAGTTTGTCTTTATGAGCCCCGATACGAAGAGTCAGCCCGGCTTCGGCGGCTGCTTTAGGAATCGTGACGGTCAGGAGTGCTCCCGGATTCGCGTACAACCCGGTGCTGTGCCAGCGCGGAATGGTCGTGTTGATCTCGATGGTCTTTCGAGTTGTCATTGCGTTGTCGGGAAGGCGACCAGGAAAAGATTCAGACAAAGATGACGACTTCGGAGCGTCCTGCGGCTGCGAAAGGGCCAGGCGAGTTTCCATGGCGACCTGCAGTCGACCCAGAACGTTGGCCGCTCGGACAGGTTGACGATGCTGAGGAATAACGGTCGTCCCAAGAAATTCGGCCAGCATCGTACGTGCTTCGGGAATAAAGGTGGGATCATCGGGTGGCACGGACGCGACCGTCTGAATGACGGTTTCCGCCGCCTGCTTATTTTCCGCAGCGCTGGCGTTGGAATTCGGTTTCAGAAGCTGAAGGGCTTCTCCGGCGTGAAGTCCCGGCGGTAGAACCCTGCTCACCGGGATCAGTTCGCCGGATGCCGTGCGAGCGGATCGCGATTCCCACACGATTCCGGCCTTCGCCGCGATTTGATTGCCCGGAAAGTCCGTCTGAATCTGTTCGCCTTTCTTCGCGGTGTACCCGTTCCAGACCCATCCGGAAGCCGCCATCATCAGGCCATGGCCCGACTCAACAAACTTCAGCAGAGCAGGAACGTCGGAAGTCTTCAGGCTGCGTGGTTCACACAGAACAACGTCCAGATCGGCCAGTTCCGAATTCCAGTTGCCGGTCAGTTTTCGCCCCGACAGACCGGCCTTGCTGAGCACCGACAACATGGAATCCACGCCGTAAACACCCACTCGAAGAGACTTGGCATCAGCAGGAGTTCGATGAGCACTCCACAGCATCAGCATACTGATCAGTCGCCCCGTCTGGCCTTTGTCCATCGCGCCGGCGCTCAGGTAACCATTGTGACCGAACGCCACGATTCGGCCCTTCTTCAGATTGCCTGCCGCAATGACCGGCGTTTGCAGCGAATCAGAAACCGGCGCTGATGCCACCACGAAAGCATCCGGTCCGTATACGGCAAGAGATCCAACGACTCCTGGCAGAGCGATCTCCTGAACTCCGTCGATCAATGCCGTTCGGTCATCGCCGACGGCAGGAACCAGCGACTGTGAAAACAAATGCATCATCACGAAACACAATGCAGAATTCTTTGCCCATGACTTCGCGGCAGTCGTCGGTCGAATCACTTTGAAATTTTTCATCGGGAACACATTCCTGTCGAATGCTGTCTTCGAATTCAAAAGGCAGCGAAAAACCATCGTGAGTTGGAGAGTCTTCGGAAGAATTCGTCGGCTTCGTCAAAGTTGTACGACTCACTCAGAGGCGGACGGCAAAACTCTGATCCAGAACTCCGGTTCGCTGCAGGTCCCAGTGTATCCCGGACTGTTTTCGCCTCCGTTGTTGTTGTTGACAGATTCCAAACATTTCGGAGGAAGGCACCCGGGCACACACGATGGAACCGACAAAACCTGTTCAACTGAACGCGGTGACAGTGGGACCTGCAGGGTTCATTGTCAGTCTTTGACGAGCCACAGTATAGTTCAGCATTCACACTATGTCCTGCTGCCAATCAGAGCATCGGACATCCTTCATCGCATTCGCCCGCCTGGAGCACTCGCCGTGATCCGATCACAAATCTGCACCGTCACTGTTTTGTTTCTTTCAACATTCCCGGCCTGTGCTCAGGAGGTTGCGGCATTGGCACAGATTCCGGGACTCAAGGAACTCCCCGATCGGACTCAGGAACTGCAGGCGATCATTGATCGCGATGGCGGAAATCTTCTGCTGGTGGCGGATAAGCAAATCCGCATCACCGCGCCGCTGGAATTTGATCTGACTCGTCATGGTGCGATTGCCATCCGTGCTCCACGAGGAACAACTCTGATCATGGACGGACCGGGACCGGCAATTCGAATTCGCGGATCGCATCAGGGAACGGCTTCTCCGAAATCGTTTCAGCCAGCCACCTGGAACGAACGTATGCCGATTATCAGCGGCCTGGAGATTCTGGGGGCTCACCCAGAAGCCGACGGAATCGAACTGCTCCAAACGGTGGAACCGGTCGTGAATCAGGTCTCCGTCCGCTGGTGTCGACACGGAATACATCTGGTAGAACGCAATCGCAATGTGCTGATTTCGGACTGCCACCTGTATGAAAACTCAGGTGTCGGCATCTATCTGGATCACGTTAATCTGCATCAGATCAACGTCAGCAACAGTCACATTTCGTACAACCGAGCCGGCGGAATTGTGGTTCGAGACGGAAATGTCCGCAATCTTCAGGTCAGCGGCTGTGACATCGAAGGAAACATGCCGGAAGATGAAACGTCCACGTCGGCCGCCAATATCTGGATTGATCTGACGGAGTCGCAGGACACAAAGGAATTCTCCGTGGCAGAAGTCTCCATCACCGGCTGCACCATTCAACACGCGGCAAATTACTCGGGGTCGGAAGACCAAACGGTGGCTCCGGGAGGCAGCAACATTCGGCTGGCCGGCAAGGAAATTTACCCCATCGATTCGGTCACGATCACAGGAAATGTGATGAGTGACACCACAACAAATCTGGTGATTGATCATGCCTATGACATCGTCGTCAGTGCCAACACATTCTTCGCACCGAAGCCGGCTCACATGGTGGTGACGAATTCACAGCGCGTCGTTGTCAGCGGCAATACGTTTAATCCACGTCAGTTTGAACGACCGGGTACAATTCACTTTCAGTCATGTCGGGACTGCATCTTTTCGAACAACACGTTGCACCGGTTCACGACGACCGAAGGTGCTTTGATTCTGGAAGAGTGTTCCGGGATGAGTGTATCCGGTGTCAACCTGAGTGACTGCTCATCAGGCATTGTGCTTCGGAAAACGACCGACACATCCATCACGGGATGCCGAGTCACTCGTACCGCTGGCGACCAGCCCGATGTATCAATCGATCCCGGCAACGCTCGAATCGCACTGCATGGAAATGTGTTTACAGGCAGAACATCGATCGCAACCGAAGCAATCTCGCCGTCCAACTCTCAGTGACGCCCCGAAGTCACTGATCTAACAGGAAACCCTAGCAGGACAGCGCCACCTTGGAGTGCGGAGACTTGTCGCCGCTTTGGATTCTGCAGAAAATTGATCGCCGAACCACGTCTGTTCTATTCCCAGAAGC
>JAGQPY010000381.1 GCA_020426485.1 Planctomycetaceae bacterium | reverse complement strand
GGCTGTCCCCGCCAATTGCAGACAACGCATCTACATGAACAACCTCTACCGCCACGACTGTTTCGATCTTGATGTCACAACTGTGTGGAAGTGTTTTTCAGCAACATCACGTTCGAGTTTTCGACCGTTCTGTCGGCAAACTCACGGCCACCGGATTCGTCTGTTGTCACTGTTTCTGTGGATGGCATGGTGGCCGGTTGTCGGAGGATTACCGATCGCCTGCGGTGATGAGCCAGGAGGACTGCCTTCGGAAGTGCAGTCGATCTTTGAGCATCGTTGCATCAGCTGCCATAACGACACAGATCGCAAGGGTGATTTTTCTCTGCAGACAAGAGAATCACTTGTCGACAGTGGCTACCTGATTCCGGGACAGCCCAACGACAGTTCGCTGCTGGCCGTGCTGCTTCCGGACGGAACTCAGCCTCCGACAATGCCTGCTAATGGAACTCCGCTGTCTGCCGCTGAGGTCGATGCGGTTCGGGACTGGATTTCAGGTGGAGCTTCATGGCCGGATGGACTTCGTCTGGAAGAACCCGCCGTTTCGGACTTCGACTGGTGGTCCCTGAAGCCCGTTGTTCGACCCTCAGTCCCCGAAACTGCATCGAAACACGCGGACTTCGGCGACTGGATGCGTAATGACGTTGATGCATTCGTTGCGCAGAGACTGTTGGAGCATGGACTGCGGCCGTCAAGGGAAGCGGATCGAGCGACACTGATGCGCCGAGTCTGTTACGACCTGACTGGTTTACCGCCCACGCCTGAACAGTTGGATGCCTTCGTGAACGATGGTCGAACCGACGCCTATGAGCGACTGGTTGATGAGCTTCTGGATTCACCTCGGTACGGCGAACACTGGGCACGGCACTGGCTGGACGTTGTGCGTTACGCCGACACCTGTGGCTACGATAAAGACAAGCTGCGTCCGAACGCATGGCCATATCGTGACTATGTTACTCGTTCGTTCAATGACGACAAACCTTACACGCGATTTGTACAGGAACAGATCGCGGGGGATGCGTTGTTCCCGGGCGATGCCGACGGCATTCTGGGACTCGGATTTCTGGCGGCCGGACCGTGGGACTTTATCGGCCATGTTGAAGTGCCCGAATCCAAACAGGACGGCATGGTTGCTCGACATCTGGATCGCGACGAAATGGTCTGCGGTACGTTGAATGCGTTCTGCAGCGTGACAATCCAGTGTGCTCGATGCCACAACCACAAATTCGACCCGTTTACGCAGCAGCATTACTATTCGCTGCAGGCAGTGTTTGCCGCGGTCGATCGAGCGGAACGAGCCTATGATCTGAGCCCCGAAGTGGAACAACAAAAAACTCGTCTTCAACGGCGAATCGCGGATTACGAACAGCAGATCAAAGCCTTCGACAGGAAGACGGAGGAACTCGGCGGAGACCAGCTGAAGGAACTCAATCAGAACATCAGTCGCCTCCAAAAACAGGCTGCACCGCATAACAAGCCACCGGAATTCGGTTACCACAGCCAGATTTCAAAGCAGCAGACCGATTCGAAGTGGGTCGAGGTTGATCTGGAGTCCATTCGGACCATCGACCACATCGTGCTGAATCCATGTCATGATGACTATGCCGGAATCGGAGCAGGGTTTGGATTTCCGCTTCGCTATGAAATTTCGATCAGCGAGGACGGACAGAACTACCGCCCTGTCAAGAGTTCCAACGAGGCTGGTTCTGCTGATGAAGAGCGCCCCAATCCCGGCATTGCTCCGGTGGAAGTTGCCTGTGAACCCACAACCGGCCGCTATGTGCGAGTCACCGCCAAAAAGTTAGCGCCGCGCAGCAATGACTACATTTTTGCACTGGCGGAACTGCAGGTATTTGACGACTCGGGATCGAACGTTGCCGCACAGAAAGCGGTGAGATCGATTGATTCCATCGAAGCACCGCCGCGCTGGCGGGCGAAGAATCTGACGGACGGTCGCTGGCCGGTGGCCGAATCTGCCGAGGCTGTTGTTCAGTTAGCGGCTGCTTTGAAAGAACGGTCCGAGATTCTGCAGCGAGTCCTTCCCAAACAACGTCAGCAGCAAAAGGAATCCCTTCAGTCCGATCTGAAGTCGGCGCGTGAAGAACTCAGTCAGCTGCCAGCCGGCAAGATGGTCTACGCAGCCGCAACGCATTTTAAACCTCAGGGAAATTTTCGACCGACGGAAGGACGTCCTCGAACCATTCACGTGCTGCATCGAGGCAACCTGTCGCAGCCGCAGGAAGAAGCTTTTCCGGGAAGAATTCCAACTCATGTGAACGACGTGCCGTTGTTCGAACTGGCGGCGACTGCTCCGGAATCCGAACGGCGAGCGGCTCTGGCGCGCTGGATCACTCGTCCCGATCATCCGCTGACATGGCGATCGATTGTGAATCGCATCTGGCAGTATCATTTCGGTCGAGCCATCGTGGATTCGCCGAACGACTTTGGACGCATGGGGGCTCGGCCGACGCATCCGGAACTTCTGGACTGGCTGGCAGATGAATTCCGCAGCACTCAGTCGTTCAAACATCTGCATCGACTGATGGTTCTGAGTGCAACGTATCGACAGTCATCTGCTGCCGACGAGTCAACATCACTCAAGTCGGCAGAGTCTTCGGCCGCAATGATCGATGCCGAAAACCATTTTTTGTCTCACATGAACAGACGGCGACTTTCGGCCGAAGAAGTCCGCGATTCGATGCTGTTGATCAGTGGTCGGCTGGATCTGAAAATGGGAGGCCCGGGGTTCTACCTGTTTGAACTGGAACGCCCGGAACATTCGCCTCATTACGAGTACCACAAGTTCGATCCGTCCGATCCGGTATCCCATCGGCGGTCGATTTATCGGTTCGTCGTTCGGTCTCAGCCCGATCCCTACATGACGACTCTGGACTGTGCGGATTCGTCGCAGAGCAGTCCGCGCCGCATGGAAACACTGACGTCCCTGCAGGCACTGACGCTGCTGAACAACCGCTTCAGCCTGCAAATGGCTCAGTACTTTGCAGAACGACTTGGCGAGACATCAACAGAACGGCTCGCTTACATTCCGAATCAGGTCACCCAGGCGTTCCTGTTGACCGCTGCACGTCGGCCAGACAGCGACGAATTATCATGGATGACCGAGTATGCCAGACGTCACGGAATGGTCAATCTGTGTCGAATCCTGTTCAATACCAGTGAATTTCTCTTTGTCGACTAACGCCACCGGCTCCGTCATCTCGGCCCACCCCCATGACATCAGCAATGTTCCGACCTATCGTTTGTCTGCTGCCGTTTCTGACCATCTTTAATCTCGATAGTGCAATCGCAACCGGTCAGGACGCCTTTCGTCAGGACCGAGACGGGTTCCGGAAAACGTTGGTTCCGTTTCTGAAACAGCATTGCCTGAAATGTCACAGTGAACAGAAACCAGAAGGCGACTTTCGCGTCGACGAACCCTTTCTGTCGCCTGATTTTGTGGACGCGGCGACGAGTCTGCGCTGGGCGGAAGTTGTCAACGTTCTGAACAGCCACCAGATGCCGCCTACCGATGAACCGCAGCCGACTCCCGCCGCAACCGCTGGTGTGGTGGACTGGATTGTGGACCAGGCAGCGCGAGCACAAATGTTTCGGCGTGATGTCTCGGTTGTGCTGCGTCGTATGAATCGCACCGAATACGGCAACACCATCCGTGACCTGACCGGTGTCGACTTTGATGTCAGCGGCATTCCGGAAGATCCCTCGGCGGGCGGCTTCGACAACAACGGCGGTGCCCTGACGATGTCGCCACTGCACATGGAATTGTTCTACGCGTCGGCTCGAAAGATTCTGGATGAGGCCCTCGTCGAGGGCGAACAGCCGCCCTCTCTGAAATGGCGGATCGAGCCCGATTCCGGTGACTCGGACAGCAATCGCGTCACCTATGATGGGCAGCGGATTATTGTCAATGGCGGACGCAGTCGAGTTGAAAACGGCTTTAAGGTGATGCATCACGAAAGCTGGGACCGAAAGCTGAACGCCCGTGATTTTGCTCTGCCGCATGCCGGCGAATACCTCATTCGTATTCGAGCCGGCAGTGTGGTGCCGACCCGTGAGCAGGTGGTGGAATCCGCAAGAGGCTTTCTGAAGGATCGTCTTGACAAGCAGATGCAGAAAAACGGCAAGGGCGAACAATGGCATCGCGAAGCCATGGAGCGAGACCTGCAACACTTTCAGACTGACCGCATGTATGACTACGGTCCGCCTCGACTGAAAGTCAGCATCAATCTGGGTGGACAACCGCGGGTCATTGATGAATTCGACGTGCCTGCGTCAATCGACGAACCCGGGATCTACGAAGTGCGAGCTTTCTTCACCACAGAGCGAGCCGGTATCACGCTGGAATATGCCTACAGCGTCCCCAAAGAACTCGAAAACTTCTGGATGCAGAACGCCGACGAATTTGCTCGCCCGGAAGTCTGGGTCGACTGGTTTGAACTGGAAGGCCCCATTCAGAAAGTTTGGCCTCCGGCAAGTCACGAGCTGCTGCTGAAAACCGATCTTCCGGATTCCGCCACCGAACAGGAGCGCGCGGAAATGATCATTCGACGTTTCATGACTCGAGCGTGGCGTCGTCCCGTGACCAACGACGAAGTGGCCACCAAATTGGAACTCTTCCGTCAGGTTCGCCCCGATAAAGAATCCTTCATTCAGGCCATCAAGACGCCTCTGACAGCAGTACTGGTGTCGCCGCACTTCCTGTATCTGACCGAACCATCTCCTGAAGAATCCGTCGCCGGATCGCGACCGTTGAACAGTCATGAACTGGCCACTCGGCTGAGTTACTTCCTGTGGAGCACTTTGCCGGACGACGAGCTGACGATGCTGGCGGACAGGAATCTGCTGGTCGATTCGGAAACGGGTTCGGTGATTCGAACAGCTCAGGTCGATCGTCTGCTGGCGGATCAAAGATCGGCCGAATTCGTCTCCAGCTTTGCGGGACAGTGGCTTGGTCTGCGGGAAGTCGGAGCGAATCCACCGGCCGCGGATCTGTATCCTCGTTACGATCGACACCTGGAAGAATCCATCGTGGAGGAATCAAAGGCCTTCTTCGCTGAGATCCTGCACAACGACCTGAACGTGATGAACTTTGTCCATTCCGACTTTGTTGTGATCAACGAACGACTGGCTCGGTATTACGGGATTCCGGGAGTCAAAGGTGATCACTTTCGAAAAGTTCGCGTGCCGCAGGATATCCGTCGCGGCGGCATTCTGACTCAGGCTTCCGTCCTCACCATCACCAGCAACGGTACTCGAACATCACCCGTCAAACGGGGCACCTGGATTCTGAAGAATGTTCTGGGAACCGATCCCGGACTTCCCGTGGCCAACGCCGGGGAGATTGCTCCTAAGGTACCGGGAATCGACAAGGCGACGGTTCGGCAGCGACTGGAAATCCACCGAGAACTGCCCCAATGCGCCCGCTGTCATGATCGAATCGATCCGCTGGGCTTTGCTTTGGAAAACTTCAACGCGGCCGGCGACTGGCGCGAACAGGAAGGGTTTGGCTACAAGGGACGCATTGGCCGCGATGACCCCGTGATTGATGCGACGTCGCAGTTGCCGGACGGAACACAGATCAACGGCATTCAGGGACTGCAGGCGGCACTTCTGCAAAAGGAAGACCTCTTCCTGAAAT
>JAGQPY010000380.1 GCA_020426485.1 Planctomycetaceae bacterium | reverse complement strand
GCCCCGAACACCGAAAACTCAAACCGTTGACCAAAACCTTTGCCGACACTGTGGTTATGAATCTTTGAACGGTATTGGGGTTAAACAACCGTGCTTTACGGTTCCCGAACTCATCACGGCGTTGGGCAGCCCCATGGATCAGCGAAGCTTACGAAACCCCCTTCGATGGAACACCGAGAAACGCTGTCAGCAGAACGATAAACGCCGGTGAAAACAACTCCGGCCGCTCATTCACTTCGTTTCGGACTTCGTCCAAAGTCACCCAGCGAATGTCTGTGATTTCGTTGGGATCGAAACGAATCTCGTCCGATGACCGAGCGACAAACAACTCCGTAAACTCGTGGGATGTTTCCGGGCACGCAGCAACGCGAGCCGCAAATTCGATTGGCGCTGATATTCCCAGTTCTTCGGTCAGTTCGCGTTCGGCAGACTGTCGATACGTTTCACCCGTGGACACGTGACCAGATGCTGACGACGTCCACACTGATGGAAATTCTTCTTTGTCCGGATGCCGAAAATGAATCAGCATGCGGCCGTCGTCACGAAACACAAAGATGTGCACCGCACGATGAAGCAGCTTTTGACGATGAACTTCACGGCGAGTCATCACAGCGACCACGCAGTCATTTTCATCGACGACATCGAAGAGTTCCTCACTGGTCATTCGGTGTCTCATCTTCCGTTGTGTCACCGGTCGACTTCGCCGCTGAAGAATCCGCAGATGGTGGCGTTCCGGGACTCGAATTCCGATTCATCAGGCGAAGGATGTTACTTCGATGTCGCCAGATAATCAGAAGCGGCACCAACACAGAAAACGCCGTCAGGGAAAGCCATCGAGGCTCCAGCGCTGCCGCGCCCAGCTTCCACAGTTGAAACGTCCCGAACGCAACCGCTGCACAGATTGAAGAAATTGCGACGGTGCGAAACAGGGCCAGTGTCAACAGGAAGACGGTCACCGCAACCAGCGTCGCCGTGGGTGAAAGAATCAGCACGACACCCACCGCCGTCGCAACTCCCTTGCCTCCGCGCAGCTTCAGGTAGATCGGATACATGTGACCAAGGATGGTGCTGACACCGGTCAAAACTGCCGCATGCATCAACTGACCGGCTTCAAACTGTCCCAGTCGTCCGGATGTGACCAGCCACGTGGGAATGAATCCTTTCAAAGCGTCCAGCAGTAACACGCTGATTCCGTACTTCCACCCGAGAACCCGGCCGACATTGGTGGCTCCGATATTCCCACTTCCATGATTTCGAATGTCATCCTTCAGAATGGCTCGCCCGACCAGATATCCAAACGGGACTCCGCCCGTCAGAAATCCGATAAGAAAACAGAGTACGAATGATGTCGGCATAAGTGCTGCTGGCGAATAGAGTTCCGCGAAGCCAATTACTTCGTGTGGGCGCTTGGTTTGAGTTCAGATATAACTGGACGCAGGTGTCCCGAGACACAGGCGGGCGACCGTATCGGAAAGGATTTCCGGTACATCGCATTCGACTTCAGGACGCATCTGTTTTTACCAGAAGTGTTTGGACTTGCGCCGAAATTTGGTCCTCTGTTCGTAACTTCGTGCAGTTTTCAGCTGCCACGATCCGGCGGGCGAGCATGTCGGTCTGTCTTCATCACAATCGGCTGACGACAAATTGATATCTGTCGCTCGGTTCCATCAGGGATGTATGGAATGAGTTTTTCTGAATCGCTGCCACTTCACGGTCGCTCGAACCAACTGCCTGTCTCTCACGAAAGCCTGCTGGCGTTTCCTCGCAATCCCATCGCGGAAATGCGGCGACTGCATCGAGAGTTCGGCGATCTGGCCGTTCTGGAAGACGAAGGCCAACGGATCGCCTTCATCTTTTCGCCGGAATATAACCGCATTGTTCTCTCCGACACGAAGACCTTTCATTCACGGTTCTTCGCGGTTCGAGGTTCCCGCAGGTCGGCTCAGCGTCGAGTCACCTCCGGACTGCTCAGCATGAACGGTGCGGAACATCGAGAAGGCCGTCGCATCATGATGGACGTCTTTCAGCGTAAGGTGCTTCCGGAATATCACAACACAATCTGCGAACTGACCGATTCGCTGCTGGCCGACTGGAAGCCCGGACAGACGCGTGATCTGAACACGGAGATGGTCGAATTCATGCTGCGTCTGACCGGGGCGCTGCTGTTCGGAATCGACGACGGTGACTATGCCGTTCAGCTCGGCTCCATGATCGACCGCTGGGTCCGTCAGAATCACGAAGTCGGCATGGGCGCTTTGGTGTCCAGCAAAAAATTCACCGAAGGTTATGAACGACTGCTGACTCAGGCGGAAGAACTGGAAGCCAGCATCAGGGAAATGTTCCAACGTCGGCACAGCCACGCCAACGGCGGAAAGCGAAGCGATGTGCTGAGCCTGCTGTTTCAGGCTCAGGCGTCCGGCGAACAACTCAACGATGAGACTCTGATTGGCCACGCTACGCTGACGTTCGCGGCTGCTCACCTGACAACCGCACACACGTTCAGCTGGACGCTGTTTCTGCTCAGTCAGCATCCGCAAGTGATGCAAAGACTGGCCGAAGAACTCGAGGCTCATACGACGGGCGATCACCCCACCTTCGAAGAGCTGCAGTCGCTGCCGTATCTGGAATGGGTGATCAAGGAAAGCATGCGAGTCATGCCGGCGTCGGCCTATTCTCAGCGAGTTGTTTCTGAGCCAACTGAACTGGGGCCCGTTCATCTGCCCGCCGGGACTCCCGTGATTTTCAGCCAGTATATCACGCATCACCGAGCCGACCTGTTCGACGATCCGGACACATTCAACCCGGACCGCTGGGCAAAGATTACTCCTTCACCCTACGCCTATCTTCCGTTCGGCGCGGGACCTCGTATGTGCATTGGAGCCCCACTGGCCATGGTGGAACTGCGAACCGCTCTGGCGGTCATGATGAAGCGTTATCACCTTCAGATGCAGGCGAATTCCATTGTCAATGGTCAGGTCATTTCCACGATGCTGGGGCCAACGTCATCCATCAACGCCATCGTGATCTCACCAACCGAAATCCCCCAAACCGTCACCGTCCACGGCACCATCCACGACCTCGTCCGGCTTCCGGCCGAAGCCCGCCCCGAAACCATACGACGAGCCGCGTAGCGCAGACGTCTGGAGAGGTTCTCGTGACGCTCCGGACACTGGCTGTGACCTTAGGTGATGTAAACGAAAAGAGGCGAGTCGTCATTGACGACTCGCCTCTGTACGTAGATCCACTGGTCAGACGACTCACGTGCAGTGATCGGAAACCAGATAACAAGGAGCAAAAAGCCAAAGTACACATCACTCGGGCTATTTCTTGCCGCCTCCCATTGCTTCGGCGTAACCAGCGGTGTCTTCCACGTTCTCGGGTGCGACTTGATCCGGTTTCACATCGACATTTGGGTCTGCCTTCCCGCCACAGCCAATGAATGCCAGCGAAGTAATGCAAACGAAGAGAAGCGATCGTTCCGACAGTTTCATTGTTAGTCCTTTTTGATAAATGGTGAAAACAGATGTCGCGGAATTTACAGACTGCGACCAGATCCCGGCATAACCAACCTGCGCACTTCCTGCAGAGAATTGAAGCCCTCCAACTGAAGCGATACGCCTTTAGGTGATCGGCGACATTGGACCGTCGCATTCGGAACACCTGCCGGCAAAGCATCAGCGGCATGCAATCTTTGGGCGACAGGAATATCTCGTGGAAGGCATCGGAATTCGTCTGACATGGGTCTCGCGGAGAGAATCAGACAGGATTTCGTGTGTCACACAGTTCGGGAGCGTAGTCGGTGGTGCAGTCCTTGAAAAGTTGGTGTCGTAATTTATGTAAAGAAATTCAAACGCGTCGAAAGAGACGGGCACCTTGACATTCTCCCGAAACTAGGGGGCGGACTGTGCCGTGGGCAAAGATGCAGCTGGCTTTGGCTGTTGCGAAAGCCGTGACGGCTCTGCAGGGACCCGCGAAGCCCTGCCCGGTTTGGACTCCCTCCTTGCGTCGTTGATGAAGAATGAAAATAAAACACCCGAGCCCGAATTTGGCTTTTCTCTGCGTGGGTTTCGTTTGCTTCAGGACTGATGGCTGCGGTACATCCGACATCTAAGAGGGCGAGCGATCTGTGTCTTGGTTTGTGCGAATCACACTCGGGACATCCTCGAAGCGAAGTTCAGGAACCTCAGAGTGCCGCATGACGGTCGTTCATCGACTGGGAACGTTGGGTTGCGGTCGCTTTCTGAGACAGGAACGATCTCCTCCTGACCTGAATAGATGCATGGTACAGATTCGTAGGGCGTTGGCAGTTTTGGCGGTAATGCTGACCCAGCCGCGTCCTAATCGGGCAATAATCTCCAATTTGTTCGGGTCCAAAGAGAGTGTTTGAGGATTTTTCTGTTTTTGCTGAATTTCGTTCGGAATCACTCTTGAGTTCTTGATTCGATTTTCCGATTTTGAGAAACTCGTGATGCGAGCCAATTCGGTCATGGCTGAACCAGTTTTCTTTGTTTGTTTAACTCTTCAGAAGGACAGCGTTCATGTTTCGTGAATTATTTAAAGCAACTTGGTTTAAAGGGGCTCGCAGACGTGGTTTCACGCTGATCGAGCTTCTGGTCGTCATTGCGATCATTGCGATTCTGATTGCGTTGCTGCTGCCCGCAGTACAACAGGCTCGTGAGGCGGCACGCAGGACGCAGTGTCGAAATAATATGAAGCAGATTGGAATTGCTCTCCACAACTACCACGATACGCATCAGGTGCTGCCGCCATTCAAGACATGGAACAATGGCACCGATTGCCTTGGAAGTTCCAACAGTTGGACCAATGAAGGTGGATTCAGCTGGCGAGTGATGATTCTGCCGTTCATTGACCAGGCTCCGATGTACAACCAGATTGACTTCTCCAAGGATCACGCTCAGAAGGAATGTACGAACTCTGTTAGCGCTTGGGGTAACTTCAGTAATCAGGTCATTCCTGGCTTCATTTGCCCCAGTGACGATACTCAGGCGATTAACAACAGCAACGGGCGCGATCACGCCGGGGCCAATTACGCAGCCTCGGTTTCCGGTAGCAGTCAGGCACAGATCGGTACTAACACAACAAACGGTTCCATTCAGACGGAGCAGCTCAGGGCTGCTTTCCAAATGTATGGCAACACAGGCCCATACAAAGTTTCACTCACTTCATTCAAGGACGGCACGAGTAATACCATCGCTATTGGTGAGGTGTACCGTGGACGTGTGATGGCCCAACGGGGCAACGGAACCTTTTCAATTGCGAGGAACCGCCGTTGTGACCGCTGGATGATCACGGGAAGTTGCGGCATTACAGGAGTTCGAGGCCGTGGGGGTTCAAACGGTGCTCTGTCAGGTGGGTATGAGGCGAGTGGTGGAAATCCCGGTGGTTTTCTGCAGCTCGGAGCAACGTCTGCCCAGACCGGTGACGGCGGGCCGAATGATAATCGAGCAGATCAGATCTCTTGGCTTGGCGAAAACGATGAAGCTGTTCATAACGGCTTCCGTCCGGCGTCCAGTGCTCACACGGGCGGTGTCCAACTGCTGATGGCTGACGGTTCTGTGCACTTTGTCTCCGACAATGTGGACTCAAATGTCTACAGCAACGCACATTCCAGAGCTGGTGGTGAAACAGAGAATCTTCAGTTCTGATCAGCTCCTGGCATCGGGTAG
>JAGQPY010000037.1 GCA_020426485.1 Planctomycetaceae bacterium | reverse complement strand
AGTCTTACAAAGTAAGATGCGCTCACGGTGCGCGCATCTTTGTTTAAGCGACCAACGGGAGCGTCTCGGCGCCTGGACTTTCCACGCCAATCGACTTTCCACGCCATTGGGTCAAGGGCGAAGCCCTTGTTAGGTCTTGTTAGGGGGTTCTAAATATCGATCCCGTGATTCATGTCGTGTGAGGGAACTTCCGTTCGCGGGCGACCAACCATCACGGCCGGTACACCGGCAAACGTGGAATGGGGCGGTACGTTGGTCAGCACGACGCTGCCCGCGCCAATCTTTGCTCCTTCCCCGATCTCCACGTTGCCAAGAATTTTCGCCCCCGCACCAATCAGGACGTTTCGCCGGACTTTGGGATGACGGTCGCCGGTTTCCTTTCCGGTTCCGCCCAGAGTCACTTCATGCAACATCGAAACGTCGTCTTCTAACACGGCCGTTTCGCCGATGACAACCGAGGTCGCGTGGTCCATCAGAATTCCTTTTCCGATTCTGGCCGCCGGATGAATATCCACGCTGAACACTTCTGATATACGAGTCTGCAGGTGAAGGGCCAGCAGAGTTCTTCCGTCGTTCCACAACCAGTGTGCAACACGATAACTGGCCAAAGCGTGAACGCCCTTCAGATAAAGGAGCGGTACCAGGCAGCAGTTAACAGCCGGGTCCCGCTCACGAACGGCCAGAATATCGGCCTTGACCGCCTCACTGATTGCAGGATCTCGTGACATCGCGTGGTCAAAAACCTCACGAAGCTGCATTCCCGACAGAGAAGCGGAATGCAGTTTTCCAGCCATATGAAAGCTGACGGCGTCGTTGAACCGTTCATGATTCAACACGGTGGCATGAAGAAAACTGGCCAACATGGGTTCATTTCGGACGTGTTCCATCGCCACGTCGCGAATGGATTTCCAGACGCAGACTTCTCCAGATGACGTTTTCCGGGCTCGTTTTGACATGTGGGTAATTTCGGGAAAGCAGCGGAACTGTGCGATTACTGGATGCAGATCATCAGGCAGATTCTGGCGAAATCAACCCCGTCCGCATACAATCCGCATGAACGGGAGTAGGATGCCCGGGCTTTACCCATGATTCAAAACACTCTGCGAGAAGACCAATGAAAAAACTCTACAACCATCCGGTTCTGATGCTTGTCCTTGGTGTCATCCTTGGTGCCGGCACCATGTTGCTGACGCCGCAGCAGAAAGTCGCGGCTTCGGCAGCCGCCGGAAATGACAAGTTCTCGATGTGCACGGTTCCGGTTGCCACGATCGCGGAAACGGATGCCGTCTTTGTCCTTGACCACCTGACCGGAATCCTTCGCGGAGGCTATCTGAACAGCGGCACCGGGGCATTTACTCATACCTATCTTCGGAATGTGGCCGCCGACTTCCAGCTGAATCCTTCCACCCCGGAACCCAGATACTGCATCGTTGCCGGCCCGGCAAATCTTCGATCCGGCGGTGGTAATCAGCCGGCAAACGGTGTGCTGTACATCGGTGAACTCACGAGCGGTGCCGTCATTGCCTACGGCTTCGGACGCCCTCAGGGTCGTGGTTCTGTCGCGCCGATGGAAGTCGTTCGCATCGATGGTTTCGCGTTCCGGGAAGCAGCGGGTGGTTAAAAAGTTGCTTGCCTGTAAAAGGATCTGCCGATTCAGCATTTCCACAGTGGCAGATATGCGTACGTCATGTCTGCCACTGTGCCTGATCAGGCAGATGTGACAATCTCTGTTGTCGCATTTCAGATTCGCAGCGACCTGTGTTTCCGACAGACGATACCGCTGTCACTGGTTGATCTGAGCCTCAAGCCATTTCCGCAATTCCTCCGCCTGTCGCTTTCGTTCAACGCCGCGCCAATCGGGATACAGCGTGTCGACAAGGCTCAACCGCTTCTGAGCTTCCAGATCGTCGCCGCTCAAACACGAAATTCGAACGAGTTGCAGGGTCACATCCAGCCAGATTGCAGAACCCTGCGGATGGTCTGCCGCCTGACGCCGCCAGAAATCCCGCAGAACTTCAACCACCGTCAAACTGACGGTGGGTCTTTCACTGATATTCGTCAGCGCCGGCAATGCCAAAGATACGGCACGGCGAAGATCCGCGGAAGCGGCCTCCGATCGTTTGGTGTCGACCAGTCGTTTCAGAAGTTCTGCCGCCCGATCGGAACCGGATGGGAAATCCGCCGCGCGAATGAAGACCCGTACCAGTGTTTCCTGTTGCTCGGACGTGAGCGATGCTTGAGCGTCGGCAAGCACAGCGTCTCCCAGTTGAAGACACCACTTCAGCAACGTTCCATCACCCGGCTGACGCGCTGATTCGCCGACAAGCCGGTTGAAGATTTCAATCGTCTCCACGCGTTCCGAATCTGACATTTGCTGAAAGCGACTCTCGATTCGAGCAAACCGATCGTGATCCGGGACAAGCCGTGCAGCCACAATCGCATCCAGAATTCCCCAATGTTTCCGGACATCATTCAGACTCGCCTCCCGTTCCGCACCTTCCGATGCTGACACCGAAGCTTTGTGAATGGTCGAATGAACCTGATTCAGCTGCCGATCGACCTGAAGCCAGTTGATCTCCGCAGGATTGCCTGAAACCTGCAGTTCAAGGAGTAACAATTCCACCGATGCTCTATTGATCGAACAGGCCGGATTGTCGCTCACATCGCGAGACTGCAGCCACTCCATCGCCGCATGGTGGAATGTTTCGACGCCTGCGCTGGAAACACTCCTGGAATTGTCTCCACTCGGTGGCAGACCGAAGCGGTTGACCGATCGAATCAGCCGACCCATCTCTGCCAGCAAGTGGCCCTGACGAACAGTGTCGCTCTCTTCGTCGAACATGCGTCGAAGGATTTCCAGAGCTTCACCGGGATTCTGCCTGCGAACTGCCCGCAACAACCATTCGCGAGCCTGTGCGGCAGTATGCTGTCCTGAAAACTGCGCCAAATGATTGCGAAGCTGCTGTACGTAATTCTGTTGATGCTGACGAACGTCGGTCGGAGCTGTCGGAGCCTGCAGCGACCATCGGCCCAGAGCATAGATTCGCATCAGATCGGCAGCAGCCTCCTGATCGAGGTGACCAGTCACCTGAAACAACTGCCGTGCCGCCTGAAATCGATTTTCGGCCTGCCCCCACTCCTTTGAAGCCACCATCAGTTGCCCCGCTCGAAACTGCAGAGCAGCGCGAACATCTTCCTGTCCTGAGGCACCCAGACTGTTCAACACGTGATCAATCAGAGCCATTGCCTGCCCGGCATCGTCAGCGTCGGAAAGATTCTCGATGTGTTCTATGACATCGGCAAGTTCTGAGCCAACCTCTCGAACACGGTCAAATCGAGCGACGGTCCGTTGAGCCGCCGCCAGATAGACTCCCTTCAGTTGCTGGCTCGTCACCTGAGACAGATTTGCAAAGTCACGTTGTGTCGCCGCCATCAGTCGCTCATCTTCCAATTCGCGAGCGAGTGCAAACTTTCCCAGAGCACATTCCAGTTTCAGCCACAGCAACTGCTGGCGGATCAGTCCATCTTCATCACCGCCAACGACTCGATTTTCGAGCAGGTTCCATGCTTCGTCTGACTTTTGCTGCGACAACAGTCGTCGAACCAGCAGGAATTCTGCCGATCCGAACGCTGTACGAAGGTCGTCGGTCAGTAGCTCTCTGGCCAGAAGGTCGAATCGCGAACTTTCGTCCGCATGGAGCTGAAGCTCGGCCTCCAGCCATCGAGCTCGCAAACGCGATTCTTCATCAACAGCTCCCCGCAGAATCAGTTTCAGTTGGTCTTCAGCACTTTCAATCGCCGCGTGGGACAAGTTCACCTGTGGCGTACGATTTTTTTGCTGTAATCGCCATTGAAGCACATAAGCGTCCGCCAGAATCAGACGCAGTTCTGTTCGCCGGAGTCGAACGACTTCCGGTGTCATCTCCCGCCGAATCTGATCCAGCTGTTGCAACAGGTCTGAGGCAATGAAGATCGTCTCCCCGACAAATTCGTCAACCGATTGCAGCGCTGAACTGTTCAACAACTCTGCCCGGCGCGGCCATCCACTTTGCCCGGCTCTAACCTGCGCCGGACCGAACAGATGCCCGCCCTCTTCAATTGTCAGCAGCATTCGAGCACTCAGACACAGAGTGTGTGCCTGTTGAGCTCGCATTCGAAACTGCTGTTCCACAGACAGGACATGAGTTTTCAGGAAATCTGTGACGTCGGCCGCAGCCTGATTGAGCAGGCCGGCTCGTTCTGAGGGATCTGCGAACCATGCGTGCTCTTCCATGACCCGGCAAAGCTTCAGCTGCCATTCCGCCCGGTCGTCGTCAGCAACTGCACTTTCCAGTGCGTCCCGACAATAAACTTCAGCCAGTTGATATGACTGTCGACGACACAACTGCCTGACAAAGATCTGTTCTGCGCGATCGGTTTCAGGATCGCCCTGAACCTGAGTAGGCGCCACCAGCAGAACGCACCACAAGCCGAAGCAATGACCGACCACACAAACCCGCCAGCGCGATATCGCCAACCGACGACGTTTTCGGATATTGATTCCTGTGGTCATAGCTTGAAGTAACACACAAAACCGGAACAGGCACCCATCCCGATGGATTTTTCACAGCGATTCTGCCACGTTGCTGGAGACAGTCCCGGTTCTGTGAGCGGTTCAAAGTTCCTGTTGAATGCAGGCACTGCACATCAAGACAGTCGACACCCCAAACACGAACATTTAAGGCGACTGGACACATCTAAGATGCCGTCGTGGACAAGGCGATGAGTCCGGAGCTGCTTCAAAAATTCAGTCGTCCCGAGCAACAGAGACTTGTGGCCTCATCCTCGACCTGACGTTTCGAATCACCAGCCCGATCGCCTGAACGCCATCGATGCTCGCAACGGTGAAACATCTGTGTCAACGTCCGGATATCTCCCGCTCCCAAACTCGAACGATCGCCCCCGGAATGGTACGCAACAATTCGGCACGACACCAACTCGGATTTGGCAACAATCCGAACGAAACGCTTCAACCATTCGAAGCCGCGGTCCCGGGGACCAAAAACTTTTCAACGACAAACCAGAACGCAGAAGGATCAGCGAAGAAGATAAAAGCCGTTCATGATCAGTTGCCGGACATTCACACCGGGTCCCTCAGTCAACTTTCCGTCGCGCATGCCGAACGATTGCCTTCCGAACAGCCTGCCGACAGAATGCGGGAGCAGAACAGAAAACGACGACGATCTGCTACTATGACAGAGATTTCATCGTTTCGCCGAATTCTGCCACGCGATATGTGGCGAAACCGCGTGGCGGGCCTTTCGCACTGTCCATTCTTCTTCCCGTTGACTGGAGCAAGACTCGAATGCGAACAACCGTAAGCGGATTCCAGCGATTGTGTCAGACCGGGCAGATACCCACAGAGCAGAACCACACTTTCGTTCGACGCGATCTCAAGACAATTGAACTCGCTCCTTCTTTGGCAGCCGCCCCGACGCATCCGGTTGGAATCGTATGTTTGCGGCTCCGGCCACTGTCTGTCGTGAGAGCTGCGTGCGTATTGCTTCTGTCGACCGCTGCTGCATTATCGCATGCAGATGACCTGAATGTGGTGCTGCCGGTCGACCGCCAACCGCTGGTCGCCGCCACGCAGCGGCTGACCGAGGCACTTGATTTTTTCGGCGAACCGTTCTCTGCCGAAGTTCGGGCTGCACTGCAGAAAGCCTACGAAGCGGAGGATGATCGAGCGGCTGTGCGTATGATTCAGGAAACCCTTGACCCACTGTGCGTTGCAGAAATCAACATCAACGCAGAAAGTCGGGTCAAGGTAAAAGAAGGACCCGTTGAGAAACAACTGATGCAGCAGGGCTGGCGAACCTATGTTGTCAAGGTACACAACGAAGCCGGCATCAACCCGGAACTGGTGGTCGAAAGTCCCAACGCAGCGCCGGTCTACGCGAAAGGCAAGGGTGCACGGCAACAGCCTCAGAAAGATGAGACGCTTGTCAGTTCGGCAGACGTTGTGAACCGATGGCTGGACGTATCCATGCTGAATCGGGAACCGATGAAGCCGCGACTCAGTGGCCTGCTCGTGGAATATCGAGCCATCCTGCTTTACAGCCGCGACGCCGGACCGCGCGAAGCGTCTCTGGCATTTCATATTGGACAGGGGACTCAGGACATTGGTTTCCGCAATGCCGTTTCCATATTGTTTAACTGCGAGCCGGCCGTCAACGTTTCTCTTGGCATCAAAGATGTCGATGGTGAACCAACGACGGCGTCGCTGATTATTCGCGATGCACAGGGGCGTGTTTATCCGCATCCGGCTCGCCGACTGGCACCCGACTTTTTCTTCCACCATCAGGTCTATCGGCATGATGGTGAATCAGTCGTACTTCCTCCTGGAAATTACACGATCACTGTCGGCCGTGGCCCCGAATACCTGCCGATTACGAAACAGGTCGAGATTCCTGCAGCGGACAGCCATCAACTGGACTTTCAGCTTGTTCGCTGGATTCACACGGCAGAACGCAACTGGTTTTCCGGAGACCACCACGTTCACGCGGCTGGCTGTTCGCATTATGACAGCCCGACAGAAGGTGTCGGACCGGAAGACATGATGCGTCACATTCTGGGTGAAGATCTGAATGTCGGTTGCGTGCTGAGCTGGGGACCATGCTGGTACACTCAGAAGAACTACTTCGAAGGCGAAGTTTCACGGTTGTCGCAGCCTCGATATCTGATGCGGTATGATGTGGAAGTCAGCGGCTTTCCGTCGTCACATGCCGGCCATCTGTGCCTGCTGCGTCTGAAAGAAGACGACTATCCCGGCACAACACACATCGAAGAATGGCCCAGCTGGACGCTGCCCGTTCTGAAATGGGGAAAAGAGCAGGGCGGAATTGTCGGTTACAGCCACAGCGGCTGGGGACTGGCACTTCCCGACGACATGCCGGACGGAAGTCGACAGTTTGTAAAACGTCCCTGGGGCGGCGCGCCGGGGCAGTGGAATGGCAAGGCCGCGTCCAGGCTTCCCGATTATGCAATGCCCCCGTTCGATGGGATTGGTGCCAATGAATTCGTCGTGACAACGGCTCACGGAGTGTGCGACTTCATCTCGGCCGTCGATACCCCCGCAATCTGGGAACTGAACGTCTGGTACCACACTCTGAACTGCGGTATGACGTCACGGATCAGTGGCGAAACCGATTTTCCGTGCATCTACGGCGATCGAGTTGGACTGGGACGAATCTATGTCCGGCTGGACAACCAGAAAGAACTCAGTTACGACGCCTGGGTCGAAGGTCTTCAGAAGGGTCGCAGCTACTGTGGAGACGGCCTCAGCCACATTCTGGACTTTCAGGTGAATTCAACAGCTCCAGGCGTGGCGACAGAACCGTCCGGCGAACCAGGACGCCTCGACCTCAAAAAGCCGGAAACGGTTACTGTCACCTTCGATGCTGCAGCTCTGCTGGAAGCGGAACAAACGGAACAGACGCGTCAGATTCGAGATCGGCGGCTGGACGAAAAACCGTATTGGCACATCGAACGCTGCCGCATCGGCGACACGCGAAACGTTCCGATTGAAGTCATCGTCAACGGCGAAGTCGTGGCCACACGGCCTCTGACGGCTGACGGAACGATGACTTCCTTCAACATTCCGGTTCAGATTCAGAAATCATCATGGGTGGCCATCAGAATTCTGCCGTCAGTTCACACAAATCCGGTGTTCGTCCACGTTGATGGGCAGCCGATTCGTGCCAACAAACGCAGTGCTGAGTGGTGTGTTGAAGCCGTGAAGACATGCTGGAACTCCAAAAAGGACGCGATTCGAGAATCAGAACGATCGGAAGCCCGGGCTGCCTATCAGGCCGCGGAGGAACTCTACAAAAAGATCGCCACGGAATGTCAATAGTTTTCGAAACCACAACATGGTCGTTCGACCGCTGACACGATGCTTCACCTTCCTCGAATATTCGACATCGCGAAATTCGCGATCGTCAGGTCGGCATTTCATTGATGTTTCGTATTCCACTACGCAATCGAGTTCGATCGGTGATCGGCAAACCGGTCCGATCCATGATGCTCCGGGCTCGGGATCGTTTTGTGGAAACGGCTCGACTGCGTTGTCAGGAGACACAGCAGCAAACGCTCGCAAGGCTGCTGCGGCTTAATTCCGACAGCGATTTTTCGCGCCGTTTCCAATTGAATCATTTTCGTACGGTCGCTGATTTTCAGCAGCGACTGCCGATCGCCGACTTCGATTTCTTCGCTCCGTATATTCAGCAACTGCAGACTGGAAATCACCAGGCATTGCTGGGACGCAGAAACCGGCTTCTGATGTTCGCGATCACCAGCGGTACCACTTCGGCGTCCAAAAGCATCCCCGTCACGAACCATTTTCTCAATGACTATCGCCGCGGCTGGCAGCACTGGGGCATTACGACTCAACAGCAGCACCCTCAACTGCAGCATCTGAGAATCGTTCAGCTGGCCAGCAGTCACCGCAGTTCACTGGCTCCGGACGGCACTCCCTGTGGAAGCATCAGTGGTCTGGTGACATCCATGCAGAAGTTCATCGTGCGACGAATGTACAGCGTACCGTCAGTCGTGCCGGGTCTTCAAAATCCCACGGCAAAAAGGTACGCCGCCGTTCGATTTGCATATGCAGATCCGTGGGTAGGTATGCTGGTCACGGCCAATCCTTCCACACTGCTGCAACTCAGCAACTTCGCTGATTTACATGCAGAGAATCTCATCCGTGATATTCACGACGGAACAATCGGCACCGCTGAATTAAGCCGAAGCGAAGTCGAACAGCTTTCAAAGTTCCTGCAGGCCGACCCCATCCGCGCAGCGGAACTTGAGCGAATTGTCGCGGAAAATGGTTCACTGGAGCCCCGCAAGTGCTGGAAACACCTGACCTGCCTGGCTGTGTGGACGGGGGGCAGCGTGAAAGCCTATCTGCCCGAACTTCGGAAACGGTTCGGCGGCCTGCCGCTGCGTGATCACGGTCTGCACGCCAGTGAAGGCCGGATGACAATCCCGCTGGAACCCGACAGTGCGAGTGGAGTTCTGGACATCGAATCACATTTCTTTGAGTTTGTTCCGGATGGCATTCCTGTTTCGGACAGCACTCAAACCATGCTCGCGCACGAACTGTGCGTTGGTCAGGACTACAACATTCTGATGACCACATCCTCGGGACTGTATCGTTACAACATTCGCGATATTGTTCGGTGCACGGGATTTCTGGGCACCACACCGCTGCTGGAGTTTCTGCACAAAGGATCGCACATCTCCAGCATCACAGGTGAAAAGATCTCTGAATCGCAGGTGGTGGAGTCTGTGGCGGCAGCAATGGTTGAACTGGGACAGGAACTTCGTCAATTCACACTGACCCCGGAATGGGCTTCGCCACCGCGTTATCGATTGTTCATTGAAACCGATGCGAAAGCAGAACTGACCGCCGAACGATTGATTCGGATCTCGGAGCGTGTCGATCACGAACTGAGACTTCGGAATACCGAGTACGACGAAAAACGTCGAAGCGAACGACTTGGCGGCATAGAATGCGAATGCCTCTCTCCCTGCGACTGGCAGCAATGGACAAGTTCCCGCATCGCAGGCAGTGGCGGCACCCCCGAACAATATAAGCATCCCTGTCTGCTGCCCGACCCGGAGTTTCGCGGCGTCTTTCGGAAGTTTCTGCCGCCGAATCATTGATACAACATGAACTATCTTGCCCACGGATTTCGATTTCTTGACAACCCCCTGTTTCTGGCGGGAACCGCCGTTCCGGACTGGTTAAGTGTCGTGGATCGCAAAGCCAGAGCTCGCCGGAAACTCGTTCAGCCCATTGTTTCAGCCAGCGATTGCCGGCACACACGAGATCTTGGACGCGGGATCCTTCAACATCACACCGACGATGATGCATTCCATCGCAGCGAGACCTTTCAGGTTCTTGAAGCTCGATTAAGCCGACGGTTTCGGGAAATCATGCCCGACCCCTTCGATCATCGACCGGGATTCCTGGGCCACATCATCATTGAACTGTTGCTGGATGCGACGCTGGCACACCAGAATCCGCATCTTCTGGACCAATACTACGCGGCTCTGGCACAGATTGATGCGGCGTTCGTCGAACAGACGGTCAACCAGATGGTGACTCGCCCCACAGATCAGCTGGGCTGGTTTATCCATCGCTTCCATGAAGAACGTTTCCTGTACGATTATTCAGACGACATCAGACTGCTGCGACGGCTGAATCAGGTCATGAAGCGCGTTCATCTGCCGGAGATTTCTGACGATGCCATTCTTATCATTTCCAAAAGCCGAATCGACGTTGCTGCTGCCATGAACGATCTGATCGCACCAGTCATCGAAAACTCAACAGACCTCTGACACCTGCCGACAAAAGAGCTTTGGTTCGATTGGGCCATTTCCGGAAGTGCCACGCAAGGCAACGTCGAAGATTCAGCAATCCGGATTCCAGATGTAGATCGATCGTTCTGAAGTCAGCGGTCAACTCAACAACCGATGACAACTGAAGGACTCGGATTTGAAACAAATCCAACGACGACTGCACGAGTCCCTGACGACAGCGTGAGAATCGATTAAATTAACCGCGAAGTTGAGTCGGCAGACGTTTTATGACAAGGAAACGCTGCGGCAATCACAATTCTTCACTGAGAACAGGTATAACGCTCAGTTCAACACAGACACAGGATTGGCAGATCAAAACAGGTTCCTGAATGGCCAAGAAGAAATCAGCAAAGGATGCGGCAGCCGGTATTCCGATGGAGGAAGCGATGGACGAACTGGAGTCCATTGTCGAAGCTCTCGAAACCGGAAATGAACCGCTCAGTCCGTCCCTGGAAAAGTTCGAACGAGCGATGGCACTTTTGAGAAGCTGCCACGACCAACTGGATCATGCTGCCGAGCGAATTGAAGTCCTGACGCGACTTTTACCCGACGGTTCCGTTTCGACGACTCCGTTTGACGCAACGGCAACTGCCGCTCGCAACAGCAGCTCGGAGGCGAAGTTTGAGGTCGATGACGCCGTGGAATCGGAGGACGCCGAGGAAGAAGACGGAATCGACCCCGCGTCATTGTTCTGAAGAAGTCCGCTTTGCCGTGTGCCCGTGTAGGTAGTTTTCGGCAGATCGAACTTTCAATCCCGCAGGACAGCGCGGACACTCGTTATTCCGGGAATGCATCTGACGATGCCGATCAGGAATCGGCTCAGGCTCCAATCGAAGCGACACCACGTTCGGCCGACAAAAACGGACTGCAGATCAGGCGGAATGCTGTGACCAGGGTTCAGCGGTTGGATCACCGGTCGTTGAGGTACCCGACGTGATTTCGCTCAGCATCTCCCCGATGGTCATCGACGTCACTCCTTCAAACGACATGTGCGCCGGTAGGCGAGTCAGTTCGTGAGTCCGTGTTCTTGAGTGAACAGCATCACTCATCGTGAAACTCCAGATCATGAAGACAACGCCGACACAAACCGCCAGCGTCAGCCATCCCAGATAGGGTGTCAGCTCCTCAGCCCGAGTCGATGTCACAACAGGTTTGACGACCTGTCGAATGGTCCCTGCCAGCAAGAGCGGCGCCAGCGAGATTCCCTGACGACTTGCATAGCCTTCTCGCTTGAAGAAATACCCTGTGAAGGTGACTTGCGGAGCATTCCGGTCCAGAAACTCCACCATGCGCGGCCCCCCGGTTTGCTCAACATTGCCTGCCAGCAGGTTTTTCAAAGATTCGTCGGCAGACTGAGATACAACATGGATGAGCTGACTTCCGGAATCCGGGGTCGTTACCCATGCGTCATAAATCGTTCCAACACCAAAGGCATTGGACTGACCGCGGACGGCTGCCAGTCGACGCAACTGCCCCTCAATCTTCCATGGCAGCCCACGAGATCCATTCGGTGAATCCATAAACAAAGCAAACGCCCCCGCTGGGGCGTTCCGCATCTTTCGTGAATCCACCAGTGACGCGAGCTTCAGGCCGGCGAAGTATGCCTGCGATTCTGTCGAATGGATTCCTATCACATCATCTTTCACCATTTCCAACAGATCATCCGGAATCTTCGGAATACCAGATGTCGTCGCGGTCGGCTGAGCTTCATCAAACGGAATTCGATTCGCCGTGACGGACACTCCATCGCCGGAGGAAGTTGTCTTCATCAGGAATTCGTCGTGCTGCAGAACGGACGCTGGTTGTTTCTCTGAACTTGGCTGCAGCGATTCGTCGGAAGTCGTTTCGTTAACGACCACGCTGGACGCATCATCCGGAAAAATTCGCGCCCAGAACGCTGGTCGCCGGACGACATTGAAGCAAAACAGCACCACGCCAAAACCCAGAATCATCAGAGTCAGATTTCTCTGGTCCCGAGCCTTCAGAATTCCTCTCGGCTTTTGTTTGCTTCGGAAACGCACCGAATTCTCTCCTCCACGAGAACATGTCCCGCGATTCACGAGGGTGAAAGACAACAACAACATCAACAAACCACTGGAGCCGAAATGCTCTGAAGTGAGCTGAACGAACAGGAACGACCGGATCAGAATCCGTCAGAACAGGAATCTCCCGTTGCCCTGCGCTAATCAGGTCATCACCCAAATCAGGTCATCACCCAAGGCGCCAAGGTCTCCAGTGCGCGCCGTGCTGAACGATCGGAAACAGTGGTACGAACGGAGCCGCTGGAAACTGTATACATGCCGAACGCTCTCCTGGTAGTTTACGGGGACTTGGCATATCCGGGCAAGATCGCAAGCGAAAAGCTGACGACTCGCTGAGCAATTGCAAACATTCTGCGGTCGAGTGACGGCAGCCCCTGCAACCTTTCGTGAGAAAACAATCGGTCAACATCGCCAATCGCGATGATTTCAATCGGACAAACGGTCTTTGTAAACTTCATACTTGACGTCGAAGTCATGGGAAAAAAGAATCCCGCCCGACGATCGGCGTCTTGCCGGTGTCCGATCGTCGTCACTGAGTAATGGTTCCGTTAGTTTGAATTCAGGAGACAAAGGTTCATGAGTGGTCCAATTGTTCGTACGGGCACAACACCGAAGTTCTGGGAAAACTGGGAGCGTGCTTTTGGAGGCAACGCCGGATCCGCTGAGAAGGGGTCGAAGAATAAAAAGAGTAAGTCTGCCGAAGAGCCAAAGGCCGAAAAGAAGAAGAAGTCGAAGAAGTCCGGCAAATAGTCCGGCCGCAGTGGCACGATCCCTCGCTAATCAGAACGCAGGCGGCCTGAGGTGACTTTCGTGACCGATGCTCAGCGTGAAACCGCCGGTGAGTCCGCCGCAACAGTGAGCGAACGTCTTCGGAAATGGCGGACTACGGCAACATTGGCGTGTCTGTTCGTGTTGAATTCGCTGCTCCTGGTACCAATTCCGGGAGTCAATGAGCCTCACTATCTGTGCAAGGCGAAGGCATTTTTCAACCCCGATTGGTGTTCTCAGGATCTGTTCCTGAGTTCCGGCAACGCTCACTATGTGTTCTTCGTCATCGCCGGATGGTTGACGCAGTTTCTGTCGCTGCCGACAACCGCACTGCTGGGAAGAACAATCAGCTATGCCTTGCTGGCCGTCTCGTGGATGTCGTTGGCCCGCACTCTCCGGCTGGATCGACATCAGACAATCGCCTCCGCAGCCATGTTTTGTCTGTCGATGATGCTCGGCAGCTTCTCCGGCGAATGGATCATTGGCGGCTTCGAAAGTAAGGTTCCTTCCTACGCCTTTTCATTCCTGGCAGTCAGCTGGTGGCTTCGAAGTTCTGAGAAAGCCGGATGTCGACCGTATGTCACCGCCGGAATCTGTTCCGGTCTTTCGGTGATGCTTCACCCGGTGGTGGGACTTTGGTTCTGCATTGGGATCTGTCTGGCGGAGACATCACGTCGACTTGTCCCTCGTCAGTGCCACCGAACTCTGCGACAGTGGCCTGTCGACCTTGCCGTCTATGCCGCTACAGCAGCCATGACGTCACTGCCTGGACTGATTCCGGCACTGAGCATCCTTCGTACACCCGGTCTTTCGGCGACGGACGCAGAAAAGGCCAACTTCATTCAGGTGTTCTGGCGACTGCAGCATCATCTGGATCCTTCTGCCTTTCCCGGTCGAGCGTGGACGTATGCAGGAATTCACCTGTTGCTGACTCTGTTCGCAGGTCTGGCCCTGTTCAGACAAAAGCGATCGGACACCTCACTCACACCGATCAGCGAAAACACACGAAAAAATCCGGAGGCAGCCACAGTGGGCCTGGTCTTGCTGTTGGCAGCCGGCTTGCTGATCGCGAGCGTGGGGGTTTTCATTGGATGGCACAATGTTCCGGCACAAACACTGCCGGACTGGCCGTGGCGGGCGTCGCTCCTGAAGTTCTACCCATTTCGTTTTCTTGATTCGCTGCTGCCGACCGTCGCCAGTTTGCTTCTGACCATGGCCTTCCTGAAACCAACCACAAAACCATCCCTCGGCGCTCGCTGGAGTCGGAGATTCACACCGACTGTCATCAACGTCCTGTTGATTGCCGCCACAATTCTGACGGCATGGTCCCAGCGGCAGACGGTTCCTCGCAATTATCCAGGTCGAACCTACAACGATTGGAAAGAAGCGTGTCGCTGGATTCAGGCGAACTCTCCGGTCGACAGCCTGTTTTTCACGCCCCGTGAGTCTGTTGGCTTCAAGTGGTATGCGGAACGGGCTGAGTATGTCTGCTTCAAGGACTGCCCTCAGGACACCAAAGGGATTCTGGAATGGAACAATCGCCTGTGGGTGATTTTTGAATGGGCAAATGCCGCCTTCGCCGATCAGCTTTTTGATGACGATGACCTGCGACAGCTGCACCGCAGGACCGGGGCCGATTTTCTCATTACTCGATCCCTTGGCCCGTTCACAACGACACCTGTCTATCAGAACGCATCGTGGCGAATCTATTCCGTCCCGAAGGATGAATCGCCCAACTGACTGTCGTGCAGGACGGCTAAGTTTCGAACAAACCGCCGATTCCCAATGAACGCGCGTTGCCGCCGGTGCAGTGCTGTGGTTCAGCCGCGAACGTTCACCAAAGGCCAGTCGGTTTCAGGCCCCGGACGTTGCGTTTCCGACGGATCAGCCAAGATGTTGATTTTGCGAAACGTTTCCATTTCACAACATTTCTTTCGAATCGGCAACCTCGCCGCGCGTCATGGCGACTTCACCCCCGAGATCAACGATTGCAACAAGTCCGTTTCAAATCAGCGGGAATACTTCGAACAGACAATCTGCTGCGAACCGATCGCCGCACTTTCAATTTCACAAATCGGGTTTTGGGGGAGTTCCATCAATGAAAAGTTTCATCGCCATTCTGACAGTCGCCTCTGCCGCCGTTGTCGGCATGACTCAGCAGTCCGAAGCCGGTCTGTTTTGTCGATCAGCCGTTTGCAGTGAACCAGCTCCTGTTTGTTGCCAGCCTGCTCCCGTCTGTTGCCCTGAGCCTGTCTGCTGTGCTGCTCCGGTCTGTGCCCCCGAACCGGTCTGCTGTCCCGCTCCCGTATGCTGCCCACAGCCACGGCGATGCTTTCTTGGTCGTCTGTTCCACCACAAACGCACCTGTTGCGAACCAGCGCCAACCTGCTGTCCGGAACCAGCCTGCGGTGGTGGCTGCGGAGCCTACGGTTACGGCGTAGCCGTCGACGGACCTCACTGGTTCTGATAAAACCGGAATCGCGACTGGACCTCTGGTCCGTCTGAAAGAACCACCAGCAGCATCAACTGTTGTCGATCAGCCGAGCATTCAGCTCGGCTTTTTCATGCGCTGAAAACAACCACCGACACCCTGGACAGTTCGACTCACAGCGGACCAAAACCGGACACTCCGTTCAAGACAACACACTTTCCATTGCCCCCGAAACACTGACTCCGGGAGGACATGTCCATCTTCAGATGGTCCCCTGTCGATTGAAGAACATTCCGTCAACTGATCATAAAACGAATTGTCCCGGATCGAATCTGCAAAAACGACAGGGAAACGCCGTACCTGGTTGCAGGAAACGAATCCCTGTGTTGAAATCCGGAAAACGCCGAAACCTTGCCCGACGGAACGACGAATCCGCGGGCCGCCAAAACCGATTCCAAAAGGCAGAATTGAAAACCGTCATGGAAGCAGAACTTCGAGATAAATGCGACGAACTGGTCGAACGAATTGAGCATCTCCGAGGTTGTCTTTGACTACGCTGGAAAGCAAAAACGTCTGGCATCGGTCAGTGAACGCATGAACATGCCTGACTTCTGGAATAATTCAGAAGCGGCTCAGGAAACGGTCGCGGAAATGCGTCGCCTGCGAAGCGTCGTGGGACCTCTGGAATCATTGCTGAAGGCCAAAGACGACCTCGCAATTCTGGTTGAGTTTGCCGAGGAAGATCCCGCCAGCGAGGCCGAACTTCAGACGACCGTCACACAGATGGAAGCCGATATCGACCGTGTGGAACTTCAGGCCACGATGTCCGCGCCGGAAGATGCCTGCGGCGTCTACCTGCAGGTTCAGGCCGGTGAGGGCGGAACCGATTCTGCCGACTGGGCTCAAATGCTCCTGCGGATGTACGCGCGATGGGCGGAGCGACACGAATTTGACATTGAAGAAATCGACATTTCGCACGGTGAAGAAGCCGGGATTCGAAATGCGACCATTGCCATTCGAGGAGACTACGTCTACGGTTATTTGAAGGGTGAGACCGGCAACCATCGATTGATCCGCATCAGCCCCTTCGATTCCGCCGGACGTCGTCACACGGCCTTCGCGGCGGTCGACGTCAGCCCGGAACTGGATGATAACTTCGAAGTCGACATCGACTGGGAATCTGACGTTCGAGAAGATACCTATCGGTCGGGCGGCGCTGGCGGCCAGCACGTGAACAAAACAGATTCCGCCATTCGCCTGACGCATCTTCCATCGGGTGTTGTGGTCCAGTGTCAGAATGAACGCAGCCAGCATAAAAACCGAGCCACCGCACGAAAAATGCTGCAGGCGAAGCTCTACCAGATGGAAATGGAACGACGCGACGCCGAACTGGCAGCCAAACGCGGAGCAAAGTCCAAGATTGGGTTCGGCGGAACAACCGTCCGCAACTATGTCCTGCACCCCGATCAATATGTGAAGGATGCTCGAACCGGAACCAAGGTTGGAAATCCGCAGCCCGTGCTCGATGGGGACCTGGACGAGTTTCTGGAATCCTTCCTGCGCTGGACACTGTCTTCTCAGAACAACTGACAGGTACGTTCGTTGCACCTGCCAACTTTTCAGATTGTGATAAATCGGGATTGGTCGAAGCCCCACGGAAATAAACGGCATCCGACAATCACGTTGTAATTTGAAGCTCTTTCGCTCATTGGAGCCCCCGGATGCTGGCCGATCGAATTCGTATCGTGGCGCAAATGGTCGTACTTGTGTGCCTCACAGCGGCAAACTGCGGCTGTCCCGGCGAGCCGATCACGACATCGGGCCAGTCCGGTGGTTCAGGCAGTCCCGATACTTCAACGGCCGAACAGACTACTGAGAGTCCTTCGGCTCCATCAACAACCGAAGTCGGTGATCCCGTTGGCCCGCCGTTTGAATTTATTGCTCCCGGCTTGACGGAGCAGGAACTTCGCGACGGATGGATCAGCCTGTTTGACAGCGTTTCCCTGTTTGGCTGGAACGTTCCCGAACAGTCAAACTGGCATGTCGAAGATCACTGTATTGTTGCGGATCAGGGCGAACGGAGTCTGCTGACGACTCCGTTTACATTCGACGATTTCGAACTGCGGTGTGAGTTCCATCTGGCAAAGGGAGGCAACAGCGGGGTGTTTCTCAGAACCTCAGAAGCACCTGCAAATCCAGCCAGCGACACCTACGAACTAAACATCTGTGATTCCCATCCAACGCACGGCACGGGCAGCCTGGTTGGTCGAGTCGTCGCGGAAAATGTGCCAGCTACGGAAGGTGAATGGCATCAGTTTCACATCCTGTGCAATGGAACCCGGATTCAGGTTTCTCTTGACGGCAAGCAGATCCTGGACTTCACGGACACCGGCGATCACGTTCGCCGCAGCGGAACGATTGGCCTTCAAATGAACGAAGGTCGTATCGCCTTTCGCAACATTTATTTTCGACCGCTCAATTCAACGGAACTCTTCAACGGTCAGGATCTGACCGGGCTGCGTCCTGTTCCGGGCAGTAAGAGCAAATTTGAAGTCGCGGACGGCCGGATTCATATCACGAATGGTCCCGGCTTTCTGGAAACGGCTGAAACATATTCAGACTTCATTCTGCATGTCGAAGCACGTACCAACGGACCATCCCTGAACAGCGGTGTCTTCTTTCGAGCGCAGCAGGGAACGGAAGACGCTCCGTCCAATGGCTACGAAATGCAGATCCAGAATGGATTTCGAAACGGCGACCGCACTCAGCCGGAGGATTCCGGTAGCGGCGCCATCTTTCGGCGAGCAGCAGCTCGCTATGTGGTAGCCAACGACAACGAATGGATGGTGGAAACTCTGATTGCTCAGGGCGACCATTTTGCAACCTTCGTCAACGGCTATCAGGTCGTCAACTGGCAGGATACTCGAGAACCCGATGAAAACCCTCGCAAAGGAAAACGACTGGCCGCCGGTCATCTCAGCCTACAGGGACACGATCCGACAACCGATCTCGACTTCCGCAGTCTGCGGATCACGGAACTCCAATCGGCGGTTCAAGACTGACCAAAGGCCGGCCTGCCCACACCTCAAGTCACAAACATAAGCCACAAATTGACTTACAACCACAGCGAAGCCGCAGATCCCTTTCGCCGTGGATTGTGGCCGCTCTCGGGTTTGGCAAGTTGGTGAAGATTCACAGCGAATTTGCACGACGTTCTTCCAATCTTCCCGAACAATACCCAATCGCCAACAGCTGACTTGCGAATGGCTGAGAAAAAGCATTCAATAGGAGTTGGGGAAATTTGCTGGGTTGGCGAAACAGGACAGCTTCGCCATTGTTGAACTTCGCTGCGCCGCAGGATTCTGAATCAACCGTGACGGTTGATTCAGGTGGGAAGTCCTGTTGGCTGTCGAAGGCGCTTTTTTATGGAACACGACCAATTCCTGTTTGTGATCGTGGAGAGCCCGACATGGCTGCTCTACGTTTCACTGCTGTTGATTGCAGTCTTCTTCCGGTTCTCGCGGGTGCTGACCGTCAGGAATCTGGATCTCAGCCTGCTGCTGCTGCTGTCGACGGCACTAGTGGTTTCCGCTTCGTCTGAACGACTTCTGCCCCGGACTGGTGCCGATCTCACGGCGGGGCCTTCCGCAGCTGATGCCGCCTTGTCTGAGTTTCCGTCTTCAGCCATCGTGGACTCCCCGGAACTCAACCCGACTTATCGCTGGAGTTCCGTGGTTGTCCTGGCTCTGTCTGTGCTCCTGATCGTTCGACTGATGTTTGACGAATCGCTGACTCGACGTCCCCGTCTGGAGCAGAATCTGAATCAGGCGGGACTCACTTTCCTGTTTTTCCCAGCGTTTACGATTCTCATGACCGGGGTGTTCGTCAAGGAACCTCCGGTGCGAAACGTCCACGCCGTGGAAGCCGGTGTGGCACTCCTGGAACGCCGAGAAATCTCCGGCGAAAATCTGCCGACCCCGGCTCCCACGGAGACGCTGCTGGCAGCTGGTGCCACAAAAGTAGCAGAACTTTCCGGCCGCATGGACTACACGCAGTTTCGTTCTGACACGGGTCGCAGTCCTGTTGAAGCCTTTATTGCCCGCCTGCTTGTCGTGATTGCTCACAGCACCGTTGTGATGGGCCTGTTTTACATCGGACGCCGGCACTTCTGCAGCGTGCAGCTGGGCATTGCCATGTGTGTGCTTTATCTGCTGCTTCCCTGTACCGCGTTCAACGTTCATCAGCTCAGCCATGTGGTTCCGGCCGCCTGTCTGACGTGGGCATTCGCCAGTTATCGAAAACCGGCGGTAGCGGGAATTCTTCTAGGTCTGGCCTGCGGAACACTCTTCTTTGCTGCGTTCCTGCTGCCTCTGTGGGCTGCCTTCTACGGGCGAAAAGGCAGCATTCGTTTTGGACTGTCTCTCTGCGGCGTTGCTGCGGTTGTCATGGTGATTTTCGCACTGACATCCGAGAACACAGACTCATTCGTCAATAAGCTGGTGATGACCGCCAACTGGACTGCGTACCGTCTCTTCGACGCCGCCACTCCCATGCCGCAGTCCGCAATCGGGCAGGTGTTTCTGCGCATTCTGCTGGCGGCCCTGTTTTTTGTGATGCTGATCGCAATGACCGTCATCCCGCGAAAACGCAATCTGGAAAACCTGCTTGCCAATTCCACCGCGTTAATCGTGGCTGCTCAGCTGTGGTATCCGGAAGATGTCGGCAGCTATGTGCTGTGGTATCTCCCGCTGCTGTTACTGGTGATCTTTCGACCAAGACTTGATCGATTTGTGCCCCCGGAAGAAACGGAGGGCACCATTGCAACTCGAAGCCACGATCTGAAGTCTCAGCAGGCTGCGTCCGGATCTCTTTCGAGAGTGACACTTTACAGCTGATGTCAAAGGCACAGCGGACACGAACTGTCACGCTGCCCTGAAGTCGAGGTGTTCGCATAAAGACCACTAGCGACTGCGAGAGACCAGCGTCACAGCCGCTTTGTCCGAGGGCACGTGTCGCCCACGTTCCAGGTGAACGGTAATTCCCGAGCCCTCAACGTCGCCGTAAATCCAGATTTCTGACACAAGCCGAGCGGACAGGAGACGTACTTTTCGCGACGGCTCACCCAAAGTCGCCAGCACCTGAGCCGGGGACATTCCCTTCACGACTCGCCCCTCTTTCATGGCGAGGTCGATGTCGTTTCCCGGAAGATTCGCAACATCCTGTGACGTCATCCATTGCCCGCGCAGATGTGTCCACCCCAGCTGTTCCAGACGTTTTGCGATCGCATCGGCTTCCTGAGGTGCCGTATCTCTGGCCATGCCCCAGCCGCGTTTCAGCAGTTCAACCGCACGTTGCCGCCATGCTTCCGTCTTCCAGCGTTCCCAGGCGAACAAGTATTCCTCAGCAGACGCCAGTACACCATCAAGCTGGCCATTCTCCAGCCGGCGTTCCTGTGCCTGCAGCCATTCCGTCACCATGGAGTTTATGCCAGACTCCCTCCTGAGCATCGTGAGAAGTTCCACCAGGTCTTCCAACTGCCGTCGATTCAGCGTCGGTACACCCTGAAGTCGATACTGAACAAATGCTTCTCGGGCCTTCAGAATCGCTGCAGTCTCCTCCGGAAGCTCCTTCTGCAGCTGGTCGGCCATGTTCAGCCCGTTGCTTCCGTCGGTTTTCAACTGATTCAGAATCTCAGCCAGCCTCACTCTGCGATAAACAAGTCGAACGATTTGTCGCCGCTGCCGTTCGTCTGAAGCCTCAAAGGCCGATACGGGATCGCGAAGATACAATGCTTCGTGCTCGAACGGTTCCGCCTTCGATGGCTCATTCCATCCCGGCAGACTTTCCTGAATTCGTTTTGACAACCCATTCTCCATGCCGGTTTTGGCGGCGGCAATCACCGACTCGAATCGAACGCTGGCAATAAGATCTTCGGAGAAAAATCCACGCGTCTCTGCCGATTCTGCAAGGCGTTGAAGCCCCGCAGAATCTCCCCGAACAGCTGCCCGCTGATTCTGAAAAGCACTCAGCCTCAGGCTTTGAACGGCGTTTCTGAGTTCCTGATCATCATAGAATTCCGCCAGTTCCTGAAACTCGTCGGCCAGTGCATACATCTCAGACGGCTGGTTCTGTCGCAGCTGCTGAGCGCGACTTGCCAGTCGTTCGACGTCAGTCGTCCCAATGCTGATCCGACTGGTATCCAGGACAATGATGTCCCGAGTGCGTCTGAGCAATCCCGAGACTGTCAGTCGCTGGCCGGTTCGCATGTTCTCCGGCAGAGTCACGCTGCGTTGCGGCACGACTTCCACCGGCAGCTTTGCCAGTCGAATGCGACTTCCCAGCCGACCATCGTATCGACCGGAAATGTGAACGGTCTTCTCCCGATCCGCCAGCATCTTCAGATCAACGCTGTCGCTGACAATTTCCCGAACACTTAATGTCTGCGCAAAGCATGAATCCGCCTGACAGACAACCAGGGCGACACCAACAATTCGTGTCAACCGGCATGCCGCGTGGGTCAGAAAAGAAGATTGTTTCTCGCAATTCATCGCTGAAGCTCCACGTCGTTTCAACGGACGGACGAACGGACGATGTCGTCCACAACTTCGAATGCCGCAGTCTGCACGGCAATGGAAACCCGGCGAGTGACGTCGTCCACGCAGTGTTGTTTCTGCACACAACAAATCAACGATGATTCCATTCCTGCGAAGACTCCACAAAATCTCTCTGGTCTTTCAAGACCTCTTCCAGATCGGGATCATCCTGCACCGAAAGTCCCAGATCATTGCAGTGCTGAACCTGAGTCAGCAGGACAAATGATTCCGCGGCCAGACGGATTTTCCATGACCGATCTCGGTCTGTTTGCGGAGCATCAATCTGCTGAATCCGGGCCGCAAAGATCATTCGTTTTCCATCGGAACCAGCCAGATACCTGCCCAGAGCGGACAACTGAAGCTGCAGCTCGACGGCATGCTTCCCGGGAGCCGCAGGCAGTTCAATGAAATATGTTCCTGAATCACGACCAGGCCGAACGTAACTGTCCAGCACCACGAATCCGCTTCCAACGGCTGTTTCCAGTGTCGCTTGAGCCCCCGGAAGCAGGCGTCCCTGAGGATCATACACCTGATGAAACGCGGAGATCAGATTTCCGTCGGAAACGTTGTTCACAGCGTGCGTCTCAGCCAGCAGATTTGTCAATCGGCGCCACTGGACGTCGTCTTTGCCCAGAACCCGACCAGCGGCAACCGCATGCTCCAGCACCGGTTCCAGTTCCAGCAGTTCCGAATCAGCCAGCAGTTCATCGATCTGATCTGATGACTGCAGCCAGATCTGCTGAGACTGCTCAAGGTCACTCTGCCGCTGCATCCACATCAGCGTCATTACCAAAACACCGGCCATGGAAAGCATCAGTATCCGAAACGGTGTGAACGTTCGCCGCAGTTTCTCACGAAGATTCAGCTGTGGCAGCGTAAGTTTCGGAAGCCTGAATTTCCACGAACGGCCCGGTACCGCAACAGCCTCCGCCTCTGGTCGCCTTTTCAGACGAGAGAGAAGATCCGTCGAAAACTGTCGAAGTCGAACCCCAATGGCTTCCCGAACCTTCACCCCCGGAACGCTGGGTGTTGTCGGATAAACATTCGTGGGCAGCACAAACAGTGACTGAAAACACTCGGAACATTCCGCTTCGATCCATGTCGTTCGCCGAGTTCCACTGACCGAGGCACCGCAGTCGCACGTGAGTTGATAGCTCGCCGCCTGCTCCGAAACCTGACCGTCGGTTCGCGACTGCTGATCACTCTTCAGTTTTGAAAAAAGAACGGGCATACCACCACGCAATGATCGGTCTCAGTCCGCAACTCGTTGCGAATCCACCGCCGTCGACTTTCAATGATCAACACAACTTTTCAAGGTATAGCCACTCGGTTCTTTGGCACCGAAGACGCTGATCAAATCCCGGCAATAACAGACACGAGAGCGAAAAGTCTTGGTTTTTGGACACTTCTCGCTGATCGCCA
>JAGQPY010000379.1 GCA_020426485.1 Planctomycetaceae bacterium | reverse complement strand
GACTTTCCACGCCATTGGGTCAAGGGCTCAGCCCTTGTTAGGATTCACGCCGCATTGAATCGATCGAATACTGCCTCGCGACAGTAAGATTCACCCGATGCCCATACAGCGAACCCCGAAGAACCTTGCGCAGAGTTTTCCATTTTCAGCCGGGAAGGCTGACGGTGAAAACAGGCAGCGAGACCGAAAGGGAATCCGGACGTTCTGCCATTCGCAGCGGCAGGCGTGTCATATTCGGAAAATGGGCGGATCAATAGGCAGCACGAATTCGCTGGCTGTAGTGACGGAGTTTGGTACTGCGGGTTCGTTCTTTCCGGAAAGTACGCTCAGGACGGCGCCGTGGATCGTGGTCTGCGGAACACGATGGACCGATCCGACGGTGGACCGATCATACGATCACGGTTAAGGTCATGGTCGGGACGGCAACTGCGGCCAATGTTGACTTCGCCAACATCGAAACGGTCGTCATTCCGGCGGGAACTCACGAAGGCACGGCTGACCGTTTCCACGTTGTTTTGCAGAAGAATTTGTGCGTAAGTCCTTCACCAGGAAGAAAATACGCATTTTCTAAAATTCGTGCGCAAGGTTCTGAATTCTGCTGAGTATTGTTTCATGGCCGTCTCACCATGGACCGGGGGCCAGACCGACGCAGGGCCAGTGACTTGGGGTTGCCTGTCACTCACGATGTGTTTCCTTCGCGGCATCGATTCGAAAGCCGGCTGAAATTTTCCTCTGCGCATGATGGAGATCTCCGAGCTGTTGAAGTGGACGCGATTGGTGAATGCATTGAGATCAGCGGAATGGTTGCAGAGATGACAGAATCTTCGGGGAAAGCGGATCGACGAACGCGTGGCACCTTGTTGTCGCGTGTTCGCGATTTGTCGGACACCGAGGCCTGGAAGGAATTTGTTTCCGACTACGGACCGCTGATTCTGAACTGGTGTGCTCGGCATGGTCTGCAGGAAGCGGATTGTGCAGACGTCGTTCAGGACGTGCTGTCTCGTCTGGTCACAGCGATGCGTGATTTTCAGTACGACCCGGGGCGTGGACGGTTTCGTGGATGGCTTAAAACGGTCACGCAAAACGCAGTGATTGATTTTGTCAAAGCGCGAAATCGAGCTGTCGAGGGAAGCGGCGATTCTGACATCAGTCGAATGTTAACGGCCTGCGAATCACCGGACAGTGTGGCCGATCTGGTTCAGGCACTGGAACGACAGGCGGAAGTTGAGCTTTTGCGGGAGGCCGAGGCGAGAGTCCGACTTCGAGTGAAACCTCACAACTTTGAAGCATGGCGACTGAGTCTGCGGGAGAATCTGAAAGCACCGGAGATTGCCAGTCAGCTGAAGATGGAAGTCGCCGACGTCTATGTGGCGCGTTCACGAATCAATAAAATGTTGCGGGAAGAAATCGCCCGACTCGACGGACTGACATTGGAACCGGTTCGCGGATGAGGGCAGAGAAATGCAGCAGGCGCGGCCGATGGGATTGAAGTCTTCACGCACATGTCCGGAGGATGCGATTCTGCACGCCTTCCTGACAGAGTCACTGCCCGAAAAAGACACGAACGAAATTCGTGAACACCTGAACCACTGTGAATCATGCCAGCAGCAGGTCGACATTTTTTTCAGTGACACAGACGGCAACGACTTGCGGATTCGCAGCGAAGAATCAGAGATTCAGCCGTGGATGGCGCCGATTCTTCGGTCGGTCGCCGGTCGTCCTGAGTCTCCCGCAACAAGAGAGACGATTTGTTCGCACGCGGCGGACACGGTGACGTTTCCGGATCGCTCCCAGAACGTCCTGCATCTGGGAAGACTGGACGAGTTCGAGATCATCCATCATCTGGCCAGTGGTGCGACGGGGCATTTGTTTCGAGCACGTGACACAAAGCTGACGCGCTCCGTGGCTGTCAAAGTTCTGCGGGCAGAACTTTGTACATCGCGTCCAGCGCGACAACGTTTCCTTCAGGAAGCCAACGCCATTGCGCGGGTGAACAGCGATCATATTGTCAAGGTGTTCGATGTTCGCGAACCCGATGCGTTCGCACCCTATCTCGTGATGGAATTCATCGATGGCATGTCCGCACAGCAGATGCAGGCGGCGGGGCAGCGCCCCGATCAACGTACCGCTGTCGGCTGGATCTGTCAGGTGCTGGAAGGACTGGATGCGGCTCACGCTGTCGGCGTCGTTCACCGCGATGTTAAACCCGGCAACATTCTGCTGGAACGAAAATCCGGTCGGGCAAAGCTGGTGGATTTCGGACTCGCTCGACTGAACGAAGACTCGTTTGACCTCACTTCACCCGGAAGCATTGCCGGAACGCCGGGTTACATGGCGCCGGAACAGATTCTTGATGCGCATGAAGCCAATGAAGTTTCAGACGTTTACAGCGTGGCGGTGGTCCTCTACGAACTGTTGACAGGAGAACTGCCGTTCCGTGGTTCGACTCGCATGGTGCTGCATCAGGTTCTTCACGATGAGCCTCGGCCGCTGCGTCTGCTGGATGACAGCATTCCTCGCGACCTGCAGACAATCTGCCTGAAAGCGATGTCGAAACTGCCCGCGCAGCGTTATTTGTCGGCAGCCGAGTTTCGCGACGACCTGCAACGATGGTTAAACGGACTTCCGGTGAAAGCTCGCCCCGTGGGTGCCATCGGACGTTTCTTCCGCTGGAAAGCTCGAAATCCGACGGTCGCTCGTCTTTCGGTGTTGCTGGTTGGGCTGGTTCTGGCACTTGTTGTGATCTGGCTCCGGTACACTGTGGACGTCACTCGGGCTCGTCAGGCGCTTGTGGATCGGAATCGGGATCTGACGAATTCGTATCAACTGCTGCAGCAAGCCAATGAACGAATTGCCAGTGAACGAGCCACAGCCGTTCAACAGGCCCAGCGAGCCAGTGAACAGTCGGATCTGTCGTCTCGAGTGCTGAACCAACTGACGTTCAGTGTCCAGAATGCGTTGGCAGATCGACCGGAACAGCAGCGTAAGATTCTGGAAGCCACGATTGGTGATCTTCAGAACATCGTCCGTGAATCAGAACGAGATTCGTCGGTCACGGTGACGCTGGCCGTAGCCTTCCTTCGACTCAGCGAAACGTTTCGAGCCGCCATGAACGAAGTCGATGCTCAGAAATGTCTTCAACGGGCTCAGCAAACTCTGGAAATGCTGTCACCTTCGTTTGCTCAGAATTCAGACGTTCAACAGTGCCACGCGTGGCTTCACCTGAATCGGGCCGAAGTCGCAATGATGTCGGATCGCCGCACGGATGCCGTCACTGAACTCCGGCAGTGTATTGACATCTGCAAGTTGATCGAAGCTTCCGAACCGAACCGACTGGTCACACTGCAGTCCCATGCCCTGGCAAACCTCAGGCTCTCCGGTATTCTTGAGATGGAAGCGAATGACATTGAGGAGTCAGCTCAGCAGTCGAAAGATTATCTGATTCAGGCGGCCAGTCTCCTGCAGCAATGTCTGGACATCGCGCCGGATTCGGCTGAGGTTCGGTATGATCTGGGTGTGACTCGGCTTCAATTGCTTCAGCGTCATGCCTCCAATATCACAACGTCCGATATCAGCCGGATTATTCGGCTTTTTATTGACGTTCCCGAAAATACACCGCTTCGTCAGGACGCGATTCAACACGCCATCAAAGCTGCTCAACTTTGTCTGGACGTCCGTTTGATACGACCGCAATCCGACGGCCAGTCTTCAGAACTGGCTGAGGATCTTTCGGCGTTGTCAGAAGTTGTTCGTCAGGGGCGTGCCTCTGGTGAAATCAGTCCGAAAGACGCTGCGGAGTGGGAGGATTCCGTTCCGGCAATCACGAGAAGGCTGTCGCTGTCGACCGTCGCTCCAGCTGAAAACATTCTTTACGCGGAATGATCAGATACTGTCCATTCTGGTGTCAATGAAGCAGATCGAGTTACCCAACCTGTCCATGAACGCCGAATTGTTTGATGAATTCCCGCCCGAAGACATGTGTCGTTCTTCTGCGCGCTTGTCGCCGGCGTTAAACTCTGCCTTTCGTTCATGTTGTGATCGTTGTTCGCAATCAGGCTTGTGAGGAGATGTTTTGTGGCAGTCAAACGTCATCAAAGCCGCCGGTTATGGTCTATGGAACCGTTGGAAGTTCGACTGAACCTGTCTTCTTCAGGGATGGAGATGGAGGTTGAAACCGGTGAGCATTCTCTGCAGGACTCCGGTTACGGTTCAGAGCACGAAGGTGAATCAGAATCTGAGTTTTCATCGTCCTTCCTGCAGTTGATGCGGTCTGCGACGGAGTCGACAGGCGATGAGGACGTTTTGGAAGATCCGGTCTTTGAAGAACTCGAATCGTTAGTGGAAGACGCTCACGAAACAGGAAGTCAGGTTTCTCTGGAAGATCATCATGTCGCCGTTCTGGACGACGTGATCTCTCATCTTGCCGATGAGCTGCTCGTTTCAACACAGGACCTGCATGCCCTGGTAATTCCACCTCTCCGACAGACATCAAACTCCACTTCTGAGACCAGCTCTGATCGAACAACATTGGTTGACGGCAGTCCGGAAGAAGAGACATCGACAGCCGTTAATGAAACAGACGAAGACGCCGAGAAGACCTCGACCACCGCAATCACAACGAGCCTGATTTCGCCTGATACGAAAGCGTTGACGGACACCAACGATCGAGATCAGTCGGATTCTGACGGAGCCATGATTGGTGCACAGGATTCACCAGCAGGAAACGCTGACTCACAGACCGGTTCCACCGGCGTGGAAGATGCGTCTGCAGAGGGTATCCGCGTCGACAGCGCAGCCCCATCCGGTGATTCGACCGCGTACGAATTGTTGGAACAAAATCGGCAATCGCCTGATCAGGGATCGGCTGCTGATTTGAATTCGGCACGGACATCCGCGACCGAAACGAACAGCAAACCGGATTCATTCTCCGGACTTGCCATTCGCTATGGTGATGCGATGCTGATTCTACGCGACGGCACCGGGTTGTCGTTTGATCCCGGCCAGGCACCGGAGTTTCTGCATGGAACGACTGCTGCCGCCACGATCGTTCCTGGCCAGGGCAGTGTTTCGTTACTGGCTGCCATCGCGTTGGGGACGGGAGTCTTCGCGGCAAGCGACACCGAAAGAACGGCGGCCGTTCATAAAGTTATTCGAAGGATTCGACGCCATCTCACGATTCGTCTGTGACGGTCAGGCGTTCTGATTATTTTTCGGCGACAGAATTTGGGCCTGCCTTGAGCCGTGACGCTGCGGGTTGCCGGTTCACTGATGTGGCGAGAACGCAAAAAGGGGAAATTCTACTTTCCCTGTTGCTTTGGTCTGCCGCGAGCTCGAAGCGAGGATTCAAGACCGAGGATGGCAGCCGTTTTTCTCTGCCAGTGAGTATGTCCGAATGGAGTTCCGCGAGCAAGGCTGTGTCGCAGGGCCTTGAGTTCAGCTTCGGTCTAAACTCAGTTGACATGGCGAGTCCACTGAACTGGCTTCAGGATCGGGCCGTCGCAAAGAAGTCCGTCTGGCCCGCTTCGAGCCGTCGGTTTCAGGCTTGACCATGTTCGCCCGCAGCGGATTCCGCTCCACATAACGCAACATCGTCAGGTAGTGTTCATTGGACTGGACGGGAAACGCCTTGAGTCCCCCTCTAGACATAGCCGATGCCTTCATAGTGCCGATGATAACGGCAAACGTGAGACGTCATCAGCCACTGCATCCAGCGACGGAGGTCCGCATCTTGATGCGGCCACAT
>JAGQPY010000378.1 GCA_020426485.1 Planctomycetaceae bacterium | reverse complement strand
CAGAGAACAAAGTTGAAATATCCCACTTCTTAGCTTTCCAGTCTGTTCACCACCGAGGCAAGCTCGGTGGAGGCTGTCCTCGTAGCGATCAGCGAGAAGTATCATGTTTTGAATGCTATTCCTGTTCTGACGGACGTTTTCCGGGCATTGCGGAACGAATTCGAGCGATTTTCAGACGGTCGCGACGACCGCTGTACCAGCCGGAAGACTGATCAACTTCCGGAAGTCGCCGCTCGTGCGAAGAATGAGGTACAAAGCGATCTTTGGTCCACAGAAGTGCTTCGCCGGAATCCGGGTCGAGGCATGCCATGTGAATCCATTCGTTGGTGATCAATCGCAGGAGCGGCTCGTTCTGTGACATCACAGCTCTCAACTTTTCAGGATAACACTCAACCACACACAGAAGTCGATGTGGCGGCACTTTCGACAACATCTCTTCCGGAAGGCCGATGCGGAGATCGTGTCCCGGACCGTCACACACTCCCAGCAGGCTGACGACCGAATGTTGAAGTTTGGAACCGGCTCCGAAGGCATTGGGATACATGGTTGAGAAGTAATACTGCAGATTGACGGACGCACATGTTGGAACGACGGTCTTCAGCAGTTGCGACAACTGCGATCCATCAGCATCATCAGCCAACGGGTCGTAAGATGCCAGGTGAGCCGTTCGATCCAGAAAGAGTCCTCGAGTCCGTTCGCGACGGCCAATGATGCAAACGCAGTTGTCGACATAGCTGAATTCCGCCGTCTGTTCACACAGGTCTTCTCCGCGAGTTTCCATCGCTTCGGCGGCGGCCTCCGGCGATGTGTTCAGAGGGATGTTCGTAAACCGTCGACACCGCTCATGAGCGTTTCGAATCAGTGCCTGATCGAGGCACTGAAACAATTCCGGCAGGTGCTGCTGCTGAATCAGGGAGAGATGCGCCAGGTCGAAATATTCGATGGTGTCGCTGCAGGTGTCGTGTTCGGCAGCGACGAAAACGGTTGAATCCGGGATCTCCAGTCCCTCGCGCTTCAGGATTCGCCGAACGCGGTGGTCGTTCGCCATTCTGGCCATAATACGTGCGTTGGGCCCGCTGCTGCGTCCGGAGCAGAATGTGCAGCAGTCAGCCGCGACAAAGGAATTCCCGGGACTGACCGAGACATGGCCGATCAGTAGCACGACCGGAGCGAAGGAACTCAGGCCAATTGAGGTCAGCAGATGGTGGACTGCGTCCGCCATTTCGTCCACGGTGTATCCCTGAAGACGATTCGCACGGGGCGGTCCCTCCCAGTCAAGCTGAGCCGCCATGGATTCGCGCACCGATCCGGATGGGTTTCGATCAAGTCGTCGCGTAATTCGAGGGAACAACAACTGTGTCAGCCAGGGACGTGAAAGCCAGTTTTCGAGCAGCGAAGAAAGCTCGATGGACCTCAGCGCGGACTTTCCGGGTCGTTGATTCAAATGTCGGGGGTGCGGTGACAGCGAACCATCCTGTTGAAATCCGGGAACCTCTTCCACGTAATGCTGAGACCGTACATTCGCCGGACAGTGCTGCGAATAATGAGATTCCCCCAAGCCACGATAGTTGATTGCCAGGCCGAAAAATCCGGGCGTGCCGAAGGTTTCGCAGCGGTTGTTCACTTCCTCCAGATGCCGACGCAGCGACTCCTGACAGGAATCAGCACAGCAGATCACCTGAATCTGCAGACCGGATGACCGTCCATCGGCAGGTCGCTCCTGATCACCAGCCGTTAGTGCATCCAGCACCTGATTGATATGTCCCAGATCGTAGGCATCCTGAAGACAGCAGATCTGCGCATCAGGCCCGAAGGCCCGCGCTGCGGATAACAGGTCCGATGTCAATGTCACGGCAGGCTTCTGGCGGCTGTTGATCGTCCGTTGTTGAACGCTGCTGGTCTGTGTCTGATGCAGAACGTATTGACCAGCAAGGCGGTCCAGCAACAGACGCAAGGCAACCAATTCGTGAAGTGTTCCGTGGGGAACAGACCAGTTGAGCCATTCGCCGCCCTGTTGCAGGTGGTACACCATCGCGACCCACCCGGGAAGCGCCATCATTGTGGCCGACAGCATTGACTGCAGCACACCGACGGAATGACATTTGTCACACTCCGATTCGCTCACGTCTGGCTGCGCTGCCGACGGTGTGGCGGCTGAAGTTTCGGTCGAAGACTGCAGTCGGGCCACCATGCTTCGCAGCTGAAGAAGCGATTCTTCGATTGATCCGGCCATCGACCAGCCATTCTGCTCCAGTCGATCAAGCTCCTCCCGCAACGGCAGAAGCCATGCGGGAGTGAAAAACGGGAACCGGTCGCCACCAGATCCTGCATACAGTCTTCGAAACTGACGCAGCAGACCGCATTCTCGGTCGGGCAGCCCCCACTGCGCCTGCCCCTGATCCAAAAATCGAGCAAGGAAGGGGAGCAACACAGCATGAACCATTTCATCGGTGTCGATCGCTGTCGCTGACAGCAGCAAGTCACGTAAACGCTGTCGCTCCGGTGGTTGATGAAGAGGCTCTGCTTCAGCGGAAGCCGACTCAACATCACCGTAGATCCTGCGGAAGGGCTGAAGACTCGGATGGCCAACCGGGTCGCGCGCCACTGACAACCGCCCGTTCGTATGCTGATCTCGGGATGCCCGCAACGTTCCCATCTGCAGCTCGATGCGGCTCAGTCCGCTGCTGAGTCGACTGTATGCCCCCACGCCCAGCTTACGTCGCAGCACGTCTTCAATGTCCCGCCATGAAATCGAACCCAACGGAATGATCTGCGACGTCGAATCACTGAGCGAATCCGTGTCCGCGATCATGTTCAGCCATTGTTGCCACGAATAACGGGGAGTGGCTGGAAACAGTTGCGTCGCTTTGCGAACACCCGCATGAAACGGAAAACGTTCAAACGCTTTGAGCGGATTCTGGTAGCGGAAGTGCCGAATGGTTCCGTTGGTGGGAAGCGTTCCCGCAACAATGTCGACGACAGCCAACAACTGATCGGCGACGGATGTGGCTTCCGTGCGATTCAGGCGGACTTCTTCGGCAAGAAATGACTGCGGCATCGTCGAAGGGTGTCAGTCGTCCTTGGAGGCTGTCTGAAAAAGGGCTCCGACCCTCTTCGGGCAGCCCCTCCAAAGGGTCGGTCCCCTTTTCAGACAGCCCTGAATTGGCGGGAAAACATGGTGGGAAACCACAGCCCGATTTTCTCAAGGGCATCGCTGGCGTCGTCAACCCGCGAAACCCTCGCGCTACGGAGCCGGGAATCAATTCGTCCTTCGGCAACTTCTATGCCGAAGGGCCACGTCGTCACCAAATCAGAGGAGCTTTCGGAACATCGGCTTCAAAGGCCAGCCACAAGAAAGGTTCGCGGGGGCCGATTTCATTGGGAGGAGCTGAAGTGATGGAAAACGCCCCCAAATGAGATGATGCAATGGGAGCACAAACACTCGCCATTTCCGCATCATTCTTTCGACGAAACTCTCGCCAGCCGCCTTTTCCGACAACGGATGGAAGACCCGCTTCTTCATCGGGACATGTCGATTTGGGTTTTCGCAGGATACCCGAAAAGAATCTGCGCACTCTGGTCGAAGTTTGCTCAGCGATTGAGGGGCGCTCTCAAACAAGGATTCTGTTCCCTCTCCAGGCTGACCACGTCAACGGTCAGTGCCGAACGTCTTGAAGAGACTCTCATCGTTTAACCCGATGCCGCAGCCGAGGTTTAGCGCAGGCAGACTTACGCGAGCCTGTCTCGGTGGCGATCAGCGCCGATCACGGCTTCGGTTGCGTTCCGGGGCACCAATGCCGCCGTGGAGTTTTCCGTCCTCCGATTCTTCCGGCGTGACGCCCATCACAATGTCGAACCGGGCTCGCAGTTCGCCAATGCGAGACTCCTTGACCGGCTCGAAATCGACGAGCACGGTTTCCCGAGCCAGTGGATCTGAAATGCTGTTCAGAATTCCATCGGTGGCGTTCTGAGGATGACCATTGATGAACAACTGAGTTGTACTGATTCGTCGCCCATTGCGGCTGACGGCCACATGAATGTGTGGAGTCCGGCCCGGGTAGGGAACCGGCTTTATTGTTCGAAAATAGTATTCGCCGGTCGTCCCCGTCAGAAACCGACCGTATCCCTGAAAGTTTGGATCCTTCCTGTCGCGAACTCGATTATCTGCAGAATGCAGGTACACACCTGAATTGTCGACCTGCCAGATTTCAATAAACGCGTTGCGAACAGGGTTTCCGGCGGCATCCAGAATTCTGCCGCTCAGATGAGTAATTTCACCGACGGCCGGATTGATCGAATCGTTCAGGATCAACAGGTCGTTGTCGGTATCCAGTGGAAGATGATCCGGGTAGAACGGACCTTCTGTCATCTCCGGTGTGCGTATCAGTTCTTCCGCAAACAGGCCGGGAGTCGTCATCAATGCAGCGCCCCAAGCGCCGGAGCAGCGAAGGAGACTGCGGCGAGAATACGGTCGATTATGTTGCATAAATCTTCTCCAGCGGATTGAGGAATTGAAGCGGGGAATCGTTCGAGACCGAAAGTCCACGATGCATTGTCAGGCAAACTGAGTCGCCGCGAGATGTTGACCGCCGCCGCAGCATTGTCGCTGGCAATCCGGATGCAGCCGATGATTCGGGAAAGAGTGTCATCCTGAATTCGAATGTCTTCGCCCGCAGGACGGCGGTTTGGCCTATCGTTCAGCGGACGGAAACGTAAAAGCACATTCCCGGACCCGGGTGACGGTGCAAACCCATTCGGACGGCGAAGGTTTCGTTGGACGTGTCGGACTTCGGTGATTTCGAAAGAATTGCCCGGTGGCGTTCCATGCGGGGCGTGGAAATGAGTCTTTGTTGAGGCGAATCAATGTTTCGGGGCCCCGGAGCGGACACCTGCCCGATGCCGAAGTTGCCCGCCAGCGTTCCGGCGTTGATGGGGAATGGAAGGCGTTTCGGCAACGGAAAAGCTCGCCCGTCTTTTGTCTCCGAAACCGTCGGTCCGCAATTTCGGGACTTTCAGGGATTCTGCCAACAACCACTTGCATTTCAGGGCAGATCTGAAAGATTAGGGCTGAAATTGCGGGGCCTCCACCATCAGGGGAATGGTCCGAAGGTCTCAGGAATACGCTCCCGGAAATGCGTCCGATCGAAGGAATACTTGGGATGCGTATTTGTCGGCAACAGCCACCAAAAACAGAAATCTGAAAGGGATTAAGATGTTGAAAGCGAAATGGTTGGGTGCGTTGAGTCTGTGTGTTCTGTTCGGTTGCAGTGAAGGCGGTGCACCGTCCGGAGGTATGGAACTGTCTCACGACATGGGCGCTGATCATTCTCACGGCGCAGAAGCCGGCTCAGGTGTTGGCATGGGCGCTCCGGTTGGTGACCTTGGTGCTGCTGTAGAAGCAGCCACCGAAGCCGCAGGCGACGCTGCCGAGAAGACAGCAGAAGCCGCTGACAAGGCTGTGGAAGCAGGAAAAGAAGCTGCTGCCGAAGCGAAGGAAGCTGTCGAAGAAAAGGCAGCGGAAGCTAAGGAAGCTGTTGAAAAGAAAGCTGAAGAAGCCAAAGAGAAGGTCGAAAAGGCCGTTGAAGAAGTTAAAGAAGGCGCTGAGAAAGTGAAGGAAGCTGTCGAAGAAGCAAAAGAAGGCGCTAAAGAAGAAGCGGCCAAGGAATAGCGGTTGGTGACGGCTTCAGGCACCGTCGGACACCACCGCTGTGTCCATTCGGTGCTGAAAGTTATCACGTCCCGAAAGCAATACAGAAGTGAGTACGTCGATCCGGCG
>JAGQPY010000377.1 GCA_020426485.1 Planctomycetaceae bacterium | reverse complement strand
ACCTTGACACTGATAAACCCAGAGCACGCAAAAGCGAAGGCAAGTCCCATCGCCGCAAAAGCCGTGGTGGATGCGAATGATGTTTCCGCTTCGTTGGGTTCGTCAAGATTCTGCAGGCAAACCGCCAGCAGGCCCCAGAGAAGCCCGATCGGAAGAGCGCGAACCAACAACAACACGACCGGAGTTTCGATGAAGGCATTGGCCATCGCCGACTGTTCCGCCAGTGTCCCGAATGTCAGCGGCGGCAGCAACAGCACTGCCAGGGCTGCCAGAAGCCAAAGGTGAGCTGACAGTTGTGGCACGAATCTGCTGCGAACCAGCAGCAGAAACACAACGACACTGGTCAGTCCGGCAATGAATGCCACGTGTGGGCTCCATGGGAACAGCAAAGCTGTCAGTCGCATCGTGGAGTGAATAGACCATCCCCAAACAACGGCTCCGGCCCACGACAATGCCGGCCACACGAATATCACAGACGGAACGTTGCTCTCCGTCGGCTGAGGGCTTGCTGCAGGCAAGGCCAACAGTCCGCTGGTCAACAGAATTATGATCGTTGTTGACGCCCACATCGGAAACGAAAGCCAACCATGCGCGGTGAGAATTCCCGCTGCGATCATTCCGCCCGCCAACAGGCCGAAAACAGCTTCGCTCCTGTCGATATTCGCCGTGGCAAGCCTTTTGGCATCGTTGGCTGAATATTGCAAACGCGTTCGAAACAACCACATCGCGCAGACAACCACATGCATCCCGATGACCAGAAAAGCGGGCCCCCATGTCAGCGGCATTTCAGACCACGTCAACTTTGCACCCAGATAGAGTGAACCGTCCAGCAGACGACTCAGAAAGATCTGCGAGCCGATGCAGGCGATTGTGCAGATGAGATACACCGGGCGGTTTCTGCTGGAATCGGGCCATTTTTCGGCAAGCCGGCGACCGACCGCGACTCCCGCCGCAAGTCCGATCAGGCACAGCGCGTTCGTTGCGGAACTGCTGCCACACAGTGAAATCCATGTGATCCAGACGTGGGTCAGCATGACCAACAGGCTGGCCACCAGACCAGCGCAGATCATCCCGCGTTTCAGACGAATTCCGGGCAACAGATTCATAGCATCCATGCTGTTTCAGAGATCAGTCGTCGAAAGAGCAGTTACCAAACAATGGCATTTCAAGCGCTGCCGCTCACGGATCAGCGAAAACTGCCTGTTTCTGCACATCGGCGAATGTACCGCAATCCAAAGATGCGACTCAAGAGGGGATTTCTTCGCAGCGTGCCGTGGTGACCGGCAGCATCGACCGCCACAGAACACAGCTTAAGTCACTCACAGCCAACAATTTACAACAAGAATTCATCGTACGGACCGACGTTGACCGGAATGTTCGGTCCCCGATAGCATCCGTCAACTTATCACGGGCGCATTCTGCGCGGGGTTATCCGGCGACGGACGGTCGTTCAAAGTTCATTATTCGAGAGTCAGAAGTTCAGGGACGAACTCATGACAGAGCCCAGTCAGCGGTCGCCGGAAATCATTCCACTGGCCATCGAAAAAAATCCTTCCGCTGATTCCCTCAGGGGCACTCAGTCATCGAATGGCCGCCTGCAGTTGCTGGCCGATGGCAGAGCCATCATTCGACGTGAAGCGGAATCGATGCTGCAGATGGCTGCCGATCTGGACCCGTCGTTCTGTGAAGCGATTGAACTGATTCAGTCCGCGGAAGGCACTGTGATTGTGACAGGAGTCGGCAAGGCAGGCCTGATCGGCCAGAAGATTGTCGCCACACTGGCCAGCACCGGAACGCGAGCGTGGTTTCTGCACCCGACGGAAGCGGTTCACGGCGATGTGGGAAGTGTACGCACGGGAGACGTGGTTCTGGCTCTTTCCAACAGCGGTGAGTCGGAAGAAATTCTGCGACTGCTGCCGGTGTTCAATCGGCTGAACACTCCTGTGATTGCGATCACTCGTGATCGAGAGAACTCCCTGGCACGAAGTTCTCGAGTGGTTTTGAGTATCGGCCGACATGCGGAAGCCGGCCGCCTGAAACTGGCACCCAGTGTCAGCACTTCGCTGATGCTGGCCATGGGAGATGCTCTGGCGCTTGTTCTGAGCCAAGCCAGCGGATTTTCCGAACAGGACTTTGCTCTGTTCCATCCCGCTGGTGCGCTCGGCCGCCGACTGACTCCCGTGCGCGATGTGATGCGGTGTGGAGAACAACTGCGTGTTGCGTCGGACAACGAAACCGTGCGGCAGGTCATGATTGAGCTACGACGTCCGGGACGTCGTACGGGTGCCGTTGTTCTGACAGCCGACAGCGGAAAAATTTCTGGGATCTTTACAGACAGTGACCTGGCACGTCTGTTTGAGCAGCGGGACGAACATCGACTGGATGAACCGATTTCCGGCGTGATGACTCGCAACCCCACCATCATTCGTGGGGACGTACTGCTGCCCGAGGCCATTCGCCTGATGTCGCAGAGAAAACTGAGTGAAGTTCCCGTCGTCGATGAACAGGGAATTCCTCTGGGTCTGCTGGACATCACCGATGTGCTGGGCTGTTCGTTCAGTGATCAGTCACAGACGTCCGGCAATCCTGCGTCTCCGGATTCCGACAGAGGACTTGCGAGATCCGCATGAAACACATTCCGCTGCGCGATCGCCGGCGCGAAGAAAACCGGATGCCGATCGCGAATGAATGACTCTCATTGAACCAGTTCCAGTTTATGAATCTGTACAACCCACAATATCGCTTCTTTCTCAGTGCTGCAGCCGGTGCAGCACTGGTAGGGACGTACATGGGTTTTCGGTTGATCACGTCGCCGTTCCTGGAGGTCGAACGGAAGAAGCCACAGGTGCTGCCATCCGAGCAGAGCATTGATGTGCCGCCTGAGTTCCGACAGGAAGCCGCCGATTGGTTTCCGGATGATCCATGGGTCGCTCAATCCGGCAAGCACTTTCGAGACAGTGGAAGGTACGTTTATTTTCAGGATTTCGACCTGATCAACGATTCGCATTCAGTCATCTTCAAGCCGATCGCCATGTTGTGGAGGCCGGACGAGGGAGAAGTTCCGGTCACGGTGGCTGCAGAATCGGCTCAGATCGATCATTCACGCCGCTTCTCACTGCAGGATGCTCAGCTGGGACGAATCACCGGAGGATACGTCGCGGGGAATGTGCAGATTCGCGGCCCCGAAGGGCTTTCCATCACCGCACGTACATTTCATCTGTCCGAAGATTCAATGATGCTGTGGAGCAGCGAGCCGGTGCAGTTCGCCTGGCAGGGGCATACAGGTTCGGCCGAAAGCGGAATCGAAATCCATTTCAATGGTGATCCGGCCGAGGGCCTGATGAAGGTCACTGACATTCGCAGAATCAATCTGCTGGGGCGAGTCATCTGCAACATTGACATGCCCGGTCGACGTCTGGGCGACGAGGATCTGAAGGTACGAGTGCTGGCTCGACAGGGCTTCGAGTTTGATCTGCTGACGCGAACGGCCACCTTTCAGGGAAGTTCGGCAACGGCAGATCGTCGGTCCGGAACCGGGCGGCAGCTCAAGCCCTCAGAAGAAGTATGGGTCCAGCGCAGGAATCCGGACGACACGCTGGATCAACTGGTGTGTCCGGAACTGAAGCTGCAGTTTCGGAACCGGCTTGATCCGGAATCCGCCACTCAAAAAAGCAACTCGCTGCAGATTGAACACGTCACCGCATGGGGTGAACGCGTTGTCTTTCATTCTCAGAAACAAAATGTGCTGGTGATTGCGAACGATCTTCAGTACGCGGTTGATCTGCGACGACTGGACATTCGCAACACTCAAATGAACTCACAGGGACAGCCGTCTCTGGTGGAAGTGCGACAACTGAGTAATCAACTGGCAGTTCCTCACATCCGCGTCTACCACGCTTCCGACGGAACACTGGAACGGTTGGAATGCAACGGAGCGGGAACCATCGTTGGCAAGCCGACCGAGTCGTCGGATGAGATTTCAGATGAATCCAGGTCATCTGTGTTCGGTGCGTCGTGGAAAGATTTTCTGCGAATGCAACTCAGCTCAGATCTGCAGTCTCGACTGATCCTGCTCAAGGGCGATGCCGAAGTTCGCCAGATGGATCAGAGCTTTGGATTAACGGGCCAGTCCATTGCCATGAGAGTGCGATTGCCTGTGCAAACGGATTCCAAACAGCAGGACACTGACGACAGTATCGTGGCGGAAGAGTCCATAATTCCAGCTGACCTCACCGCTCTGAAACCTGAGTTACTGACAGCAACCGGAAACGTTGTGCTTACGTCTCCGGATGGCACGGGACGTCTGCGTGAGAAGCTCACGGTTCGGTTTGAGGAAATGCCACCGGCACCTGCGACCACGGACGCAACTCAGTCTGACAAGGGTCTGCTGCGAACAGTTTCCAATTCCCGTTCAGCAACAAAGGACGCAGATTCTTCCAGTGAGATGTCCTTTGTGTCTGACACGCTGGATGCCATCATTCGCATCAGCTCGGACCCCGAGAATCGGCAGATTCAGTTTCACAATCTGTGGCTGAATGGAAACGTGGAAATCGTCCGCCAGTCGGGGTCTCCGGAAGACAGCTTCACCGCCGTCGGAAATCAGCTTTATGCGGCGACCGGCCTGCAGAATGAACGGGATATTCAGCTGTTCGGCGACCCAGCGCGTTTGAAACGGGCCAGCGGAACTCTGGAAGGTCCGCGCATCGATCTGAAAGAAATCGACGGGAAAGCTGAAGTGGTGGGAAGCGGCCGCATTCGCTTCCTGACCAATCGAAGCGTCAACGGACAGGAACTGCCCAGACCGGTACCGCTGGATATTTACTGGACAGACAACATGTACGTTCAGGACAAGGCTGCTCACTTTCTCGGAAGCATTCGAGTCGTGATGCAGGATCAGGAATCGCAGGAGGTTGAAGTCCGCTGTTCCGGGCTGACGGTGCACTTCGACCGCGCCATCGATATGGGTTCCATCGGTCCCGATGGGGAATTTCGCCGTCAGGAAACAGAGACGGAAAATGGGGATTCAACAGCCGGTCCAATTGAACGCATTGAGTTTCATAATCGAGTTCTGGTCAGTGTGGATCAGACGCAGGATGGTCGTGTCACTGCGCGACACAATGCAGAGTTTGCAGACCTGACGGTTGACCTGCGGTCTGGTGACTTCAACGCCACCGGTCCCGGTTTTCTGGAGTCCGTCACGCCGGACAGAAATCACCAGTTACAGGGCTCGGCACCACCTGCCGCTCGAGCCAACTCGCCTGCTCAGACAACGGAAACTTCGTATGTCCACCTGAATGTTTCATTCATCGGAGAACTGACCGGCAATCTGCATCAGAAGAACGCCGCGTTGTCTCACCACGTTCAGGCCGTTGTTGTTCCGGTGCGACGACTGGATGAAGAAGTCAACATCAACGAAGTCCCGACGTCGGAACTGCCCGAACGAGCCGGAATCCTGAGTGCTGAGGAACTGACTGTCACGACCGTTCCTTCACCGAATGAGTCGCCCGACTCGTTTGCCATCGTTGCCCGCCGCAATGCTCGACTGGAATCGAAAACCATCTCCGGTAACGCGGACATCATCACCTTCGATCAGTCCAAAGAACAGTTCATTCTGCGAGCCGAAGGTGACGGATTCGTCACAGTGCTGCACCGCAACAGCCCGAACGGACGGGCGAATCGATCCGTTGGAAAACGCTTCGAATATTACCGAAACACCAACCAGCTGAATGCAGATCACATTCGCAGTCTTGAAGTGATCGAATAGCTCCGGGCCTGAAATCCGACGACGTG
>JAGQPY010000376.1 GCA_020426485.1 Planctomycetaceae bacterium | reverse complement strand
TGTGGGCGTGGATTCAGGGAGAATCTCAGGTCGCTGTTTTCTGAGACGAATTCGCCACGATGTTCTGCAACGAGGTTCTCGGTTTGCAATGATTGAGTTGTCCGGCCTGAAATTTGAGTATCCTCGCAGTTCTTTTTGTCTGGAGTTTCCGGACCTGAAGATCGAACAGGGCCTTTCCACCGCGTTTGTCGGACCCAGCGGCTGCGGAAAAACCACGCTGCTGCAGATCCTTTCCGGAACCCTGGTTCCTCAACAGGGGACGGTGCTTGTGGACGGCCGGAATCTGGTCGGCCTGTCCGATGCGGAACGTCGGAGATTTCGTTTGTCGAAGATCGGGATGGTGTTTCAGGAATTCGAACTGATTGAGTACCTGAATGTTCTGGACAACGTCCTTCTACCGTGCCGGATTGGTCACTCCCTGCCACTGACAGACGAAATCCGCCGACAAGCCCTGCAACTCATCAGCAGCGTCGGTCTCACACAACATCTTCACAAGTCGGTGACTCGGCTGTCACAGGGTGAACGTCAACGAGTCGCCATCTGTCGAGCACTCCTGATGAAACCTGCCCTTGTTCTGGCGGACGAACCGACAGGCAACCTTGACCCGGTGACATCCGGGCACATCATGGATCTGCTGTTTTCCAGTGTCGCAAGGTCGAATGCCACTCTGCTGGTGGTCACCCACGATCATTCGCTTCTGCCGAGGTTTGGGCGAATTATCGACTTCGAACAGTACCTGAAGTCCGGACAGAAACCGAAATCTGATCCGGCCGTCTCCGGCAGAGGCGTTTCATGAAGCCGTCGGATGCTCTTTACCTTGCCGTCAGGTCGCTGTGGTGGTACCGCGGTCGAGCACTCACGATTTCGCTCTGCCTGGGACTGACGCTCTGGCTGCCGGTCACCGTCCGACTGCTGCTGAGCCAGTTTCGGGCCGACATTGAAGCTCGAGCAGAATCGACTCCGCTGGTGATCGGCCCGCGCGGAAGCCGAATCGATCTGGCTCTGCACGCGCTGTATTTTCATTCCATTGCTGCCGAACAAACAAAAATGGAGGAGGCTCAGTACGTCAACGACACTGGTCTGGCCATTGCGATGCCGGTTCACATTCGTTACGTCACGCAGGCATTCGGCGACGTTCCCGGAGTTCCCATTGTGGGAGCAACGGTTGAATACTTTGAATTTCGCCGACTGCAGGTACAGCAGGGCCACGGTCTGGCCATGTTGGGCGACTGCCTTCTGGGTGCCAATGTCGCAAAACGCACCGGACTCAAACCCGGCGACCGGATTCTTTCGGCCCCCAGAAACGCCTTCAACCTTGCGGGAGACTACCCGTTAAAAATGAATGTCAGCGGCGTTCTTCTGCCGTCGCATTCCCCGGATGATGATGTGGTTTTCGTGGACCTGAAAACAGCATGGATTATCGATGGCATTGGACACGGGCATCAGAAAGTCGATCAGCATACGGACAACAGCCTGCTGCTGAAGTCAGATGACCAGAATACGCTGACCGCTAACGCTGCCGTGTTGCCGTATACCGAAATCACAAAGGAAAACGTCCACACGTTTCACTTTCACGGCCGTGAAAGAGACTTTCCGATTTCTGCCGTCGTCGTGAACCCTGCCAGTCGGCGGAACCAAACTCTGTTGCTCGGACGATACATCACCGAACGCAGCCAGGAAGCTCAGTGCGTCAAACCGGCGGAAGTCGTGAATGAGCTGATGAACGTTGTCTTCCGAGTGGAAAAGCTGATGACGTTCAGTTCACTGCTGTCGGGATTGGTCACGGCCTTGCTGCTGAGTCTGGTGCTGATTCTGTCAATTCGCCTGCGAGCCGCAGAACTGCGCACCATGTTTCGACTGGGCTGTAGTCGCTCTGCTGTCACTTTGCTGATCGGTACGGAAATACTGCTGATGGTCCTGTGCGGACTTGTGCTGACGACGTTGCTGACGGTGGCGACTCGTTCCGCCGCCACCGAATGGCTCAGGTCCCTGCTGTTCGCCGCCTGACCCACTGAGCGCCGCTTTTGCAGGTTACTCAGGGGAAAAATGCCAGCCCGTTCCGCCCTGCACCGATACGTGCCTGAGAGTCGGACGCCGCATGATGCTGTGACTGGTGCCGCAAAGGTTACATCGTCAGTTGGAACGGACATCGCGAATCTGACCAACAGACGGTACGGCGTCCGGAAAGTACACATAATTCCGAATCAACATCGCCAGCCCATTGTGCTGGTAGTAGTTTGGCCACAGATGATGGTGTCCCACGGCTGCCGTAACGTCCCAGTCCAGAAACCGGCGACCCCACCCACCCAGTTCGGCGCGATCTGACGCTGTTAGTCCCGTCTGGCCAAGGGGGCGTTTCACGAACAGTGGAAGCCGCAAGGGATACAGATGCATCGCGTAGTCCTGACGATTGGTCAGATTCAGAATACACTCAGCGCTGCAGAGTGCTCGTCCGTATCGCTGAGACGGATTCAGCCAGTGGTGATCCATGGCCGCCGCAGCGAACACCGCACGAATGCGGCGACCGTTGACTCGGGCAAACGGATGTTGAACCCCCTGCACAAATCCACCGGACAACAGGTGCAGACCCGACGCAATCACGCGAGTACCGTGACTGTGTCCGACAAGACTGATGGGGCAGTCCTGCGGAATGTGGTGAATCAGCTCTGCAAGATAGTATCCATTCCGCGCGGCTCGACGGCCTAATGCCGTCACATCCAGCGGAACCGACAGCGAAAACATCGGCCTGTCGCTGGGCCATGTCAGATAAATCATCTGCATCCGCTGGCCCATGGCTGCCGACCGCAGCCATTTCCACGTCATTTGAGATTCCTGGCCGGTACTGGGCAGATCCATGAAGCTGCCATGGATCACAATGCAGACAGGAACACCGGGTTCCAGACTGCCGCACAATTCCTGAAAACTGGCGCGCCGAAAACCAACACACGCGTCGTAGCGCTGAACTCCCGGACAGAACCGCGGACAGCTGTAGTCGAACGACTGTGGCGAAGCATGAGTGCTGATCTGCCAGAAGCCCAGATCCGCCGGTGAAAAATCGGGAATGACAGGCGGAGACGGAATGAATTCCGCAGGCACAGACAGAGGCGGAAGTCCATCCGACTGCAGAGCCAGGTCATCGCTTGCCACCGCAGACGATCTCGCCACCAACAGCACCAGCGCTGCGGCTGCGAAATGGAGGAAGTGTTTCCGGATTTGCTGGTTGTTATTCACGAATGCAATCATCGCCCGGCCCCGAACAAATCTACCAGGTTCCGTTGATCAAGGGGGCTGACCCCAACGCCGTAAAGACATTCTCATCGTTTAACCCGATGCCGCAGGCGAGGCTCGTCCTGGCTGCGGTCAACCTCGCCTGCGGCGTCGGGTTTAACAAATCATTTTCCCTGCCCGGAAAAACTGAAACTACAGCACGATCTGCTTCGAACGTCAGCATTTTTCCGGCTCAGATCTTTTCACGGCATTGGGCCGACACCTTGTGTCAACAGAGCTTAATCCACCTCCATGCGCCCAACAGTCTCAGATGAAGAAGCCGCTGACCTGCACCATTGTGATGACATCGTCACCGTTTTCAGGGATCCCAAATTCGCGGATCTCAAAGAATCAACAGTAGACATTTGCATTAGTCAGTCTGCGGTGACTTTAACACGACCGACAGACCGTAATACGACCTGCCATCCGTTCAGAATTGCTTTCTTTAACTCGCACATCGCCACATAGACAACCGCCGATGGCGGCCGTTTTTTCAGACTCATGCCGGGACAATTAAACGACCCCGCTGAACAGAAACGCAACGATCCACTTCAGAGAACAAGTCCGATGGTTTCACCCGCAAGAACAGACACACCTTGCCTGATTGCTCAGACAGCAGAAACAGACAACCAGAAAACAATGCCCAAAAGCTGCAGCGTGAAACGGCATCCACAGACCTGAAACGAAGTCTCTGCAGAAACGTCTTGGGTACCGCCGCTGAAGTTTCATTGCGCTGGAAGCTTTTGAGCAATCACGATCTCACCATCATCAAGTGAGGTCGGGCCCTTCATCTGTCAGGAGATCGACCTCGAAAGTCCGGCAGCTTTCGCATGATTCAAATGCATCGGATCAAACCGGTTGCGTAATGATCACCACCTGCGCGGATCGAAACAGGATCTTCTGGCGGCAGCATCCGGGAAACTGCCCGCAATCAGCCGTTGTAAGACCAAATGAGCAGCATTTCTCTGTTCCCGCTGGTTCATCCGGAATTGAAGCCAGCTCGCACCCCCATGATGTTCCGCGAGAATTTGTTCACGCTCCAGCGTTCTGTGTTTTGCGATCATGGAATAATGGACCTTGGAGTCTTGAAGTTGCGTGTTTCCTCAGGACCGGAACCCAACGCTGTGTAGAGATTTTTCTGCGTTTAGCCCACGGTCGCCAGACGGTCTGGGTGAAACAGGGGCTGATCCTTGCATGAAGAGAACGGACACATGAGTGCGATCTGTTTCGGACAACGGCGTTCTTCCTCCCTAAGATTCCGTGCCGCGGTGATCTGGCTCCGTTAAGTCAACGTCGTGAATTGCGAACGGTTTCACGATGACCAGGTTCATTCATCAATGGCATGCGGCATTCGGTCTTGCCCTGCCAACGGAAACCACACGGCCCTTCGCGATACCGGAATCCAGTCGAAGATGGCTGAGACGTCGTTTGGTGAGAACGAAATTCATCGGGGTGACGCTTCGACTTTTGCACATTTCGCTGGTACTTTTTGCACTCGCATGACGGTTCGTCGGACCGCCTTGGGGCATGTGAGTCTTCGCCATCGATCAGGTTTCATTGCGCCGCATGAGCATCATCGTCTCGGAAAACAGTCTGCCTCTGGATGTCTCAACCGACCAGGCGGTGGAAGTCGCTTATGCTGACACACTGGCTCAGGTTCAGTCTGATCTGGTGCGAGGTCTGCCTGTCCTGATCGAATGCGATAAGGATGTGGTGCCGTTCCTGTTCATGAATCTTCGTGGACGTTTAAGGTCTCAGGAACTGCGCTGTCAGTTTCTGGACGGTCGATCGCGAGAAGGTGAACCGCCGACTGGAATGCCGCAGAGCTTTCTGGGAACCATGATCTCACAGCTGCGGGATGCCGTGCGAGGTGCGGTGGAGCGTCGAGTGGTCGTGCTGCCGCATCTGGATCTGTTGACGACCAGTCAGGGAGGCCTGACGGCGGAAGCTCGGGAAGTCATTGCTCTGCTGTATGAAAATCCCGAACTGGTCTGGCTGGGTTTCAAAGACGCCACGTTTTCTTTGCCTGCTGTGATCGAAAACCTGTTTCCTCATCGCTACAGCGTTCTGGGCATTGCTCGCGACCGACTGCCGCAACTGGTCACACAAAAAGAAGCCAGGAAGTTTGGTCGCGGGTTTAATCCGTGGGCGTTATACAAGTACGTGTCAGGCATGAATGCTGTCCGGCTGCGGAAGCTGCTGTCGACTCTGGAAGGTGAAGACTACCCTGAACATTCGTCCCGGGCTTACGCTCAGATTCGGCAGGTTACCTCGGGAGGAAAGCTGGAGGTTCCCAGCGTCGATCTGGAAACTCAGATTGGCGGCTATCGTCGAGTCAAGCAGCGTCTGCAGAGCGAAATTCTGGACGTGCTGGCTTACAAAGATCGCTGCACCGATCCGGCTCAACTTCGGCGTCTGGAAAAACTGGTGCCTCGAGGCATGATATTCTGGGGACCGCCCGGCACAGGAAAAACGCTGTTCGCAAAAGCCGTCGCCACGGCCATCGGAGCGGCCATCACGATTGT
>JAGQPY010000375.1 GCA_020426485.1 Planctomycetaceae bacterium | reverse complement strand
CGCGCATCTTACGCCGTAAGATTCTAAAACCGCAGCGAACAACGTGAGCGGTTCGGCGCTTGGTCGTATCCATCTCAAACGCGTCACCCACGCAACCGGGTCAAGGGCGAAGCCCTTGGAAGTCGCCAGCCATCGTGATGAAAAGCCGTTCCGGCTGAATATGTTTACGAAGAGCGGCATTGACGTCATCGACGGTCAGAGCACGCAGACGGTCTTCGAAGTCGGCCGTGAACTGCATGGTGCGTCCGGTCTGAAGGTGCGTTCCCAGCAGCGTGGCCAGCGAAGCGTCACGAGTACGCTGCAGTTCCTGACTTTGCAGCAGGCCAACTCGCTGTTCGTTCAGCTCCTGTTCGGTAATGCCGTCCTTCAGCAGTTTGGCAATCTCTTCCTGAATCACTTCGTGCAGCTTTTGAGCGTTCTCCGGATTGCTGATGGCGAACACATAAAAGACACTTCGCTGATCGACGGATGAAGACTGAAACGCCGACTGCACGGTATACGAAAGGCCTTCATTCTGTCGCACGCGATTGCCAAGCCGCGAGGACAGAGCACCACCACCCAGAATGTAATTGCCCAGCGTCAGAGCGGGAACGTCCGGATGATCGTCGCGGAGCGGCAGCGTCATGGCAGCAAAGTAAGTGGCATTGGCTTTGTCCGGCGTGTTGACGGTTTCCATCCCCCCTTTGTCATTGTTGACGGGGATCTTGGCAATTCGTTCGTAATCAGCAGACGACTTCCAGTCGGCGACGATCTTTTCGATCACCGGCAGCACGTCTGAAGGTTCGAAGTCGCCCACGATGGACAGTTCGCCATTCTGAGCCCCCAGCAGACTGTTGTAAAGGTCCTTGATCTGGTCGACCGTCACGCTTTTGATGCGTTCAATTTCTTCCTGCAGACTGGCGATGTAGCGTGGATCGTCCGGTTCGTAGACGCTGATTTTTCGCTGCACCAGATTCGATGCGATGGCGGTGGGATCAGTCAGTCGCTGTTCGGCACTGGCCAGTTGAGCTTCCTTGAGCAGTTCCAGTTCGTCTTCCGGAAACACGGGACTTCGCAGGGCCTGGTGAATGATTTCCAGTACAGGAATCAGATTGCCTCGAAGAGTCTGCAGGCTGACGGTCACTGTTCCGGCATCACCGCTGATGCTCAATTGTGCTCGATACTTGTCCAGAGCATCACTGATTTCCTGTCGCGACATCCGTTCAGTTCCGCGCAGCATCATGGCGGGCATGTAGTCGGCGGCGGTGGCTTTTCCCTTCAGAGCGTCCAGATTGCCGTAGCGCAGAGCCAGCCGCAGATTGACCGTTTCGCCTCGGGTCTTCTTCGGCAGCAAAGCCACCGTGATGCCGGACTTCAGGTTGCTGCGAGCAATCCGCGATTCGATGGCCATCGGGCCCGCATCGAATTCTTCACCCTGAGCGATCTGTTCGCGACCTTTGTAATCTCCAATCATCTCGTCCAGCGAAGGTGTCGCCGGAACATCGGCTCGTTCCGGTGCGGTGGTGGGTTCGAACAGCCCGGCCGTGCGGTTGTTGCGAATCAGATACGTCTGAGCGACTCGAGTGACATCGTCAACGGTGACGGCTTCGAGTCGGTCGCGGTACAGGAAGAACAACCGCCAGTCGCCCTGAGCCGCCCAGTTGGTCAGTTCAATGGCGATGCCGCTGGAATCGGCAATGCTGAGCTCTCGCTGTTTGAGCAGTTCCTGACGAGCTCGCTCAACTTCGGTTTCAGTGAAGCCCTTCGCGGCGGCGGCTTCCACAACGTCAATCATGCCCTGCAGCAGCGATGTGGCGTCGATGCCCTGAGCCGCTTCGGCTCCATAAAGGACAATGCCGGGGTCATGCAGTGCGAACGTGAAACCAAAGACGGAAGCCGCCTGACGTTTTTTGACCAGTCCTTCGTACAGTCGGCCGGATGGTTCGCTGGACATCAGCGTTGTCAGGACATCGACCGCCGCAAAATCCGGATGAGCACCAGCCGGAATGTGGTAAGTCAGGCCCGCCATTGGGACGTCGCCGACTCGCCGCAGAGTCACCAGGCGCTCGCCGTCCTGAGCCGGTTCTTCGGTGTAGGTTCGATTCAGTTCTCGATCCGGTCGCGGAATGCTGCCGAAGTATTTCTGAGTCAGTTTCAGAGCCGTTTCGGAATCGAACTTGCCGGCGATGATCAGGATGGCGTTATCGGGCTGATAGAAACGATTATAAAACGCTTTGAGGTTTTCTACGGGAACACGTTCGATGTCCGCACGATTTCCGATGGTTGACTTGCCGTAGTTATGCCACTCATACGAAGCGGACATCATTCGCTGCATCAGTATTCGCGACGGACTGTTTTCGCCGCGCTCGAATTCGTTGCGCACAACCGACATCTCCGATGCCAGGTCTTCGCCCTTGATGTGGCTGTTGATCATGCGATCCGCTTCCAGCCGGATCGCGAACTCCAGGTTATCATCGCTGGCCGGAAGTTTTTCGTAATAGTTTGTGCGGTCGTACCACGTTGTGCCGTTGAACGTGGCACCGCGTTCCTTCAGCACGCGCGGGATTTCCGGGTGAGTCGGCGTGCCTTTGAACAGCATGTGTTCCAGCAGGTGAGCCATCCCGGCTTCGCCGTAGCCTTCATGTCGCGAACCGACAAGCACAGTCAGGTTAACGGTCACCGTCGGACGAGAAACATCCGGAAACAGCAGAACCTTCAGGCCGTTTTCCAAAGCGTATTCGGTGATCCCTTCGATGGATCGAATCTGTTGGGGCATCTTTTCGTCCGCCAGTGACGCCTTGAAGCCGACCATGGCCGACAACGTCATCACAACAATGAGAAAATTCCTGAGACCACATCGGCCAGCGGCCACATTCTGATGCGATCGTTCGGTGTAAGTCTGAACGCGGTTGGTCATGGACCCGAAACTGCAAAGCAGATTTTTCATGACACAGAATTCCGGTCAGCGCCGCAGCGCCTGGAGGAGCGAAAGAACATCCTTGGGAACTGACCCGTCGAACCAGCCTGGGTTCCTCGGGGTTTCAAGCTGAGCATTGTGAGCTGCCAAACCGCAGTGTCGATGAATCAGGCGAATCGAAGAATCAAACGACCGATCGATTGCGTGGACCCTCCGCCGCAGCGTTTGCATCTTAACAGCTTCGTGCGAATTGGCGAACCGTGGCGGCTACCTGTCGTCGCTCACTTTCACCAAACTGGCCGAATCGATTTCCAGAGGCTGACTTCTGTCAGACTGATGCCGCAGCGTCAGAGAAACGTCACCGGCATTGAGGTGATATGTTCCGGCCTCCAGATCCGCGAAGTCTCGGACCGACCGCAGACCTTTGGAATCGGATCGTTCGGAACGATCCCGCAGCGGGCTGTTGAACTCATCGGAAACAACAACTTTTCCGGACTGCTCCCCCGCCTCAACCTGCAGCTTCGCGCCGACTCCGGAAGAATCGCAGGCGTAGCGAAGAATCAGCCGATAGGAGCCCGGAGTGTGAACCTTCAGCGGCCACGAAAGCTCGTCTCCCTGCTGATCAAAGTCCACGGCCCAGTCGTGAGCCCAGCCGTGACCTTCAAAGAACCGCACACCCGGCGACAACATCGCTTCAACGGCCGGAAGTTCCACCTGTGGAGATTCCGGAAAACCCACAGGAATCGGTTCGATCTTTGCAATCGACGCATTGGTTTCCTGAACATAGCGGTCAAAGGCGGCCTGCAGTCGGCGGAAGGCGTCGGGCTTTGTCTGCGAGATGTCCGTCTTCTGATCCGGATCGGCCACCATGTCGTACAGCTGATCCTGTCGCTCACGAACGAAACGATATTGCTGGGTCCTGACAGCGCCGAATGGAGTACTCGTGCCTCGGCTGCGGTGAGTGTAAATCATGCGATCCGGCCACTGATCCTCCGTCACACTGCCCTTCAGCAACGGCACCAGGCTGCGACCGTCCAGCGGACGATTGTCGGCAACGGACAACTTCACACCACACAGTTCGGCCAGCGTTGGCAGCAGATCCACGTGAGCCGCGATTTGTTCAACGCGTTTCGGTGGAAGTGTTCCCGGCCATGAAACAAACAGCGGAACTCGCACACCGCCTTCGTGAACGCTGCCCTTCACGCCTCGCATGTTGCCGTTGTAACGATTGCCGTTGGGACCATTGTCGGTCAGAAACAGCACAATCGTACGACTGCGCTGCTGTTCGATGGCCTTCAAAAGTCGCCCAACGTTGTGATCAATATTCGTGACCATCGCGTAAGCCGACTGAGTCGCCGCATCCAGACCTTTGCCTGCATACTGATCGAACCACTTGTCGGGAACCTGCCACGGCGTGTGAGGTGCGTTGTACGGAACGTAACACAGGAACGGTTTGTCAGAAGACCGAGTCACGAAGTCAATGGCGGCATCCGTCAGAATATCCGTGATGTAGCCGCTCGTTTTGACACGTCGGCCGTTGTCTTCCAGTGTCGTGTCGAAGTAATTGTTCCAGTGGCCTCCGCAAAAACCAAAGAAGTGTTCGAACCCCTGTCCGGTGGGATGATTGGGAAACTGTTCGCCGTTGTGCCACTTTCCAATGCAGGCCGTGCGATAACCAGCCGCGCGAAAGACTTCACCCATCGTGACTTCTTCCGCTCGCATGACTTCCAGCCGATTGGTCACACCACTGACACCTGTCCGAACATCGAACCGTCCCGTCAGGAGGCTCGCCCGAGTCGGCGCGCAGACCGGCGAAACAAAAAAACGATCAAACTGAACGCTCTGTTCCGCCAGAGCATCCAGGTTTGGAGTCTGAATGATGTCGTTTCCATGACACCGCAGGTCTCCCCAGCCCTGATCGTCGGCCATGATCAGAACGATATTCGGCCGTGGACCATTGTCAGAAACGGATGCTGCGAACAGCGAGGGGGCTGGTGCAATCAGTCCCGAACAACTGAGTCCCAGCACGAATGTCATCACGACGAGGAAGCGTTCATTCATGAAGGTTTTTCTCCAGCAAAAGCGAGATCAACAGCAAGGCAGATTTTTCGAACAACAACTGCCGTTGAATCCGGCAGAAGGATCTCACTGCCAATGGGTCACATCAAATGACTTACCAACAGCCGGATCATGAATGCCCAACCGAATCCGTCAAGTCGGCAGCAACACAGTCGCCCCCCGAGCAGCACGATCGGTCAATCCGGTCCGGAAGTCGTTCCGGACTGGCTGCATCGAAGCAGACATTTGCTGATCAAAGTTGTTGAAGATAGGCGTACAGGTCGGCGATTTCGCTGGCGGTGATGCCTCGCAGCAAACCGGATGGCATCAGCGATGCGCGGCGTTTGATGCGTGCAGCGATGTCACCGGCTTCGATGCGATAGGTATTGTGCTGAGCGTCGCGCAGAGTCAATCCATCGACGGAGTCATAGACAATCAGGCCGTTGTAGGTTTTGCCGGACGTCGTCTGGACGGTCGTTGTGACATATCGATTCGAAACGTCTCGATCCGGATTGACGATGGCGACAAACAGGTCGTCTCGCGTGAATCGTTTGGCCACACCCTGCAGATCGGGCCCCAGAGCCTGGCGACCGCTGTGGCATTTCTGACATGTGAATTTGATGAAAAGCTGGCGTCCGTTTTCCGGATTGGGATCTTTCCAGGAAACGTCTTTCAGCATCGCCAGAACCGTTGTTGCAACGTCGCCGCCGGACTGAGGCACCACGAAGTCCGGGTATCGCTGCTTCAGATGTTTTTCCCAATCATCAAGCGGCTGAGGCTGAAGGCGATAGCCATCCCGCCCGAACTGAAAGTTGAAACTCCGGCTCAGATTATTCTG
>JAGQPY010000374.1 GCA_020426485.1 Planctomycetaceae bacterium | reverse complement strand
GGATCCCAGTGCCAGGGGAACGAGTCCGGCAGCAACGGCGGCCGCTGAACCACCGGAAGATCCGCCGGCCGAACATTCCGGGTTCCATGGATTGCGGACGGAGCCCTGAATGGACGTCTCGGTCGACGATCCCATCGCGAACTCGTCCATATTCAGGCTGCCGACAATGACGCCGTCTTCAGCCTTCAGGCGTTCGATCACATGAGCATCATAGGGCGGCCGAAAGTTTTCCAGCATTCGACTTCCGCAGGTCACGGGTTCGCCCTGTCGACACATGTTGTCCTTGATGCCAACAGGAAGTCCCTGCAGCAGGCCCACGGGTTCACCGGCCGCTCGTCGAGCATCAATCTCATCCGCCTGAGCCAGCGCGGATTTCGGTGTGATGTGCACGAAGGCGTTCAGCTGTGGATTGAGTCGCTCAATTCGAGCCAGATAGTGTTCCGTCAGTTTGCGACTCGTCAACGCGCCGGAACGCAGTGATGACAGCAAAGAGTCAGTGGACTGCAGGTGCAATTCAGACATCGTTTATTTCCAGTCAGCGATCCGGCATCGCCGGATAAGGGGTTGCTTGCAAAGCGCCCAACGGAAGCATTTCAGCGGTTGAAGCTTTCCACCTCACCCGGATCGCCACGTCTGTGGGGGAAGGGTGAAGCCGGTCTCAGGCGTCCTTTTGTTCCAGAATCTGAGGGACCTGGAAGAAGCGACCATCGGTCCTGGGAGCGTTGGCCAGGGCGGCTGCTCGGTCCAGCGATGGCTGTCGAACGTCGTCTCGGAAGACGTTCTGCAGTTCAACGGCGTGCGGCATCGGTTCGACGCCTTCCAGATCGACTTCGTCCAGCATGCCGACATAATCCAGAATGGAATTCAGCTGAGCACCGTAGGTCTGCAGTTCTTCGTCGCTGAGCTTCAGGCGAGCCAGTGAGGCCACTTTGCGAATGTCATCAATATCCATGAAAACCCACTTCCGTCGTTCCGATTGTCTTCTGATCTGGTACTTCTCTGACCCTGCGGCCCGGCCCATGAGCGGACGTTTCTGCTCAAACCGCTGAATTCCGGTCGAACGAAGCCCGGATCCCGATTTTCGCCGGAAGTCTCTCAGGACCAGCCGGGATATCAAGGAAAGAAGGTCTGATCATGCGGAATTCCGGCGTCCGGAGCGAGAATTTATCGTGAAAAGGCAAAAAGCCTCTCGTTGAAGTTTGAAGGACTTTGCTAGTATTCCCCGCTTCTTTGCCGGACCAGCTTCGCTTCGGGCGTTATTTCTGCCCCTTCTGTCCGGCAGCTATCCACCGGACCGACTCATGTCCACCGCGACCCCGACCACAGTAAAAAACGACGAATCCATTATGCGCAGAGACGATATCCGGAATATCGCCATCATTGCTCACGTTGACCACGGCAAGACGTCGCTGGTGGACTGCCTGATCAAGCAAAGCGGCATGTTTCGAGACAACCAGAAGATGCAGGAATGCCTTCTGGACAGCAACGATCTGGAACGCGAACGCGGCATCACCATTCTGGCAAAAAACATTGCCATGATGTACGAAGGTGTTCGCATCAACATCATCGACACGCCGGGACACGCCGACTTCGGGGGCGAAGTGGAACGCGTTCTGAAAATGGCGGATGGTGCTCTGCTGCTGGTCGACGCCTTCGAAGGTCCTCGTCCGCAGACACGCTTCGTTCTGCAGAAGGCCCTGGAAAACGGGCTGAAGCTGATGGTGGTCATCAACAAAATTGACCGCCCCGACTGCCGCCCGGATGAAGTTCTGTCACAAACATTCGACCTGCTGGTGGAACTGGGTGCCGACGACGAAACGCTGGACTTTCCGTACATCTTCACCAGTGCTCGCGAAGGTTACGCCGTCCACGATCCGACTCAGCGCGAAGGTGATATCCGTCCTTTGCTGGACATGGTTCTGGAAAAAATCCCCGGGCCTCCGGTTCGCCCCGATGACCCTCTGCAGCTGATGGTAACGTCGCTGGAATGGTCCAAGTACGTGGGCCGCATCGCCACCGGTCGTATCGCCGCCGGCAAACTGCGAACGGGACAGCAGATCGCTCTGACAAAGAAGGATGGTTCCATCGAACGCTGCAAGGTGGATCAGGTGCAGCTGTTCAGCAACCTCGGGCGAGTCGACGCGGACGAAGCCACGGCCGGCGATATCGTGGCCGTTGTTGGTCTGGAGGACCCGGAAATCGGCGACACCATCGCCGATCCGGAAAAACCCGTCGCGCTGGAACGCATCGAAGTCGACGAACCGACGCTGTCCATGAAATTTACCATCAACAGCTCGCCGCTGGCCGGTCAGCACGGCAAGTACGTGACCAGCCGCAATCTCCGCGAACGCCTGATGCGCGAATTGCAGTCCAACGTGGCTTTGCGAGTCGAAGAAACGGAAGACAAGGAATCGTTCAAGGTCTCCGGACGCGGGGTTCTGCATCTGGCCGTTCTGATCGAAACCATGCGACGCGAAGGTTATGAACTTTCCGTTGGCAAGCCGGAAGTGATTCTGAAGGAGATCGACGGCAAAAAGTGCGAGCCTTACGAATCGCTGGTTGTCGACGTCCCGACGGCTGACGTGGGAGCCGTCATGGAACTCGTCGGAAATCGGCGAGCCATCGCCAAGGAAATGACGGCGACCGGCACCGGAATGACTCACCTGGAATTCAGCATCCCTGCCCGAGGTCTTATCGGCCTGCGAACTCGCATGCTGAATGCAACGCGCGGCGAAGCCATCATGCATCACCGGTTCGAAGCATACTGCCCCGTGGAAGGTAACATTCCCGGACGTCAGAACGGTGTGCTGATTTCACAAGTGGGCGGCAAAGCCGTCGGCTACGCTCTTTGGAAGCTGCAGGAACGAGCCGACATGTTTGTGAATCCCGGCGACGACGTCTACGAAGGCATGATCATCGGCGAAAACAGCCGCGAAAACGACATGGTGGTCAATCCCGTCAAGGAAAAGAAACTGACCAACATTCGTTCCTCCGGGGCCGACGACGCCATCCTGCTGCGACCGCCACGCGAACTCACACTCGAAGGCGCGCTGGAATACATTGAGTGGGATGAATACGTGGAAGTCACGCCGCAGGTGATTCGTTTGCGTAAAGTGTTCCTCACGGAAAACGAACGCAAGCGATTCGCTCGCAAGTAGTTCTCCAGGGAGCAACAGCGTGAAAGTGGTCAATCGAAGGCGTCTGTCTGTGTGCCGTTGAAGTCTGTGTGTCGTCACAGTGGACGTTGACCACTTTTTCCTTCCCACAATCTTCCTCAGCACCTTCCCCTGTTGACGCTGGGAACACACCGTCCGGTCTGTCACAATAATCACGGTGTGTTTACGTTCACGATCTTGAAGAGTCCTTATCGAAGCTGTTCAGTCATGTCCTCAACGACCACTTCCACAGCCATTTCTTCCTGGCACGATCTGGCCACTCAGGTGCTCGACGGTACTCCCATTTCCCGAGAACAGGCGCTGAGTATTCTGACGGCGGGCGACGAACATCTGCTGGCCATCACGGATGCCGCATGGCAGGTCCGACGAAGGCACTTCGGCAACTCTGTTCAGCTGTATTATCTGAAGAATGCCAAAAGCGGGCTGTGTCCGGAAGACTGTCGCTATTGTTCGCAGGCCAAAACTTCCGACGCCGCTATCGACAAGTACCCTATGCTGAATGCCGAACGACTGATGGAAGGCGCGAAGAACGCGTTCGACAGTCAGGCTCGCACGTACTGCATTGTGGCCAGCGGGCGCGGGCCAACGGACCGTGAAGTCGATCATGTGGCTGGAGTCGTCAGACAGATCAAACAGGAATACGGACTGCACATCTGCTGCTGTCTGGGGCTGTTGAAACCCGATCAGGCTCGCCGACTGAAAGATGCCGGTGTCGATCGCATCAACCACAATCTGAACACCAGCGAACGTTTTCACGACGACATTGTCAGCACTCACAGTTTTCAGGATCGTCTGGAAACGCTGGACGTTTGTCGTGAAGTCGGTCTGGAACTGTGTTCGGGCATGATTGTGGGGATGGGCGAAAACCACGGTGATGTTGTTGATGTGGCCATGAAGCTGGCCGAACTGAAAGTGGCCTCGATTCCCATCAACTTCCTGATTCCCATCGAAGGTGCTCAGCTGGGGCGCCCCGTCGATCTGAATCCTCGCTACTGTTTAAAAGTTCTGGCGATGTTTCGCCTGACCAATCCCGGGACCGAACTGCGAATTGCCGGAGGCCGCGAAGTCAATCTGCGCAGCATGCAGGCCATGGGGCTGTATGCCGCCAATTCCATGTTTGTCAGCGACTACCTGACCACTCCCGGCCAGGCCGCCGAAGACGACTTCCGCATGATCGAAGATCTGGGCTTCGAAATCACGGCCGGTGACTATGAATCTGCAAAGCTGCTGGAACGTCGTGCAGGCAGGTCCGGCTGCACTTCAGCCGCTGAACCCGCGTCGCAGGGAAGCTCCTGCTGCGGTTGATCGACTTCCCAGCAGACATCCGGCCACGTGTCCGCCGAAGCCCAGCGACAGCTTGGCTGCTGTTCTAAGTTCTGTCGACAGCGTTCGGCCCATGACCAACGGCAGATCGCACTCCGGATCCGGGTGCTGCAGGTTGACGGTGGGCAGAATCTGATTGTTCCGCAACGACATCACTGTCAGAGCCAGTTCGACGGTGCCGGCCGCTCCCAGCAAATGCCCGGTGGCTCCCTTCGTTCCGGAACACGGTGGCGAAGAATCGCTGAACGCGGATTTCACACCGTGAGCTTCCGCGAGATCGTTTGTGGAAGTGCCCGTTCCATGCAGATGGATGTAATCGGGACGACCTCCCGCTGCTTCAGCCATCTGCGATAACAGTCGAGCAACCGTGTGGCCATTTGTGTCGACCTGAGTAATCCCCGTGCAGTCCGTCAGCCAGCCACCGGACAGCAGCTGAGCCAGCACCGGAGCGGCTCGACGTTCGGCATGTCGGCGAGATTCCAGCACCAGTACAGCGGAACCTTCCCCAACAATAAAACCATCCCGGTCTCGGTCAAACGGTCGACACGCGCTGGACGGGTCGCCGGCAGAAGACGTCACCCCCAGTCGATGAAAGGAAGACAGCACGGAGGCTCGCAAAGAACCATCCACGCTTCCGGCCAGGCACAGGTCGCATTCTCCCGAACGAATCATGGCCGCCGCATGCAGCACACTGACGACTCCCGTGGCACAGGCCGCGACCGGACACAACGTCGGTCCGGTCATCTGAAAGCTGCGCATCAGGTGACGCAAAGGAGCATCGGGAAAAAAAGTTTCATCGAACAGCATCGCCGCCGCATGACCTGTCCCTGTGCCGCGCCCCGCTTCCGCGCGGGATGTGGTTTTGAATTCTCTGCGAAACCGATTTGCGGCCATTTCCATGGCTCTCAGGCTGGCTTTGCTGGTGCCGATCACACAGCCGGAACTCGCAGACTGAAGCGACGTCATTGACAGTTGACTGTGCTGAACCGCTTCCGCAGCCGCCGCCAGAATCATCGCATTCAACGGGTCATGCCGGATGCTGTCCTGCTCAGATTCTGCAACGATGATGGCATTGGCAGCGGCCGAAGTCAGCCGTTTCCGGATTTCTTCGACGACGCATTTTGTGTCCACCGGCGCTCCGCCGGGCGGGCGTTTCAGCAGATGGATCAAATGATCGTAGTAATCAATTTCGTCGGGCCGCAGGTTTCGACCTGCGGAATTCCCCTGCACCAGCTGCCCCCACGTTGCCTCCGCGCTGATTCCCAGAGGCGTCACCATTCCCAGACCGGTGATCAGAACA
>JAGQPY010000373.1 GCA_020426485.1 Planctomycetaceae bacterium | reverse complement strand
GTTGTGCCGCTTGACGCGGCACGTTGTGAGCGCTGTGCCAAGTGGGGACGTCGGTCGAGCGGCGTTTTTGAGTCTGAGCGAGAGAAAAGGGCGTTCTGAATCGATTCAGAACGCCCTTTTTGTATGGGTCGAAGGTTGAACAGTGAAGGATTACTCAACTGTGGTGACCGTTTTGCGGCTGGTCACTTTCCACCAGTTGTCGAGCTTACCGGCCAATCGGGCGACGATGTCTTTGTGGTCGGCGGCGACGTTGTGATCTTCCATGGGGTCAGCTTTCAGGTCGAAGAGCTGTGGGCCGGGGCCGAGATTCAGGTGAGCGGCTGCATAGCGGTTGGTCTTGCCATCGTAGGTCAGCAACAGCTTCCAGTGGTCTTCAATCACCCAACGATACAGCAGCGACGCTTCCGGCTGATCCACGTCGGCAACATCGTGAGCAAAACTCTCCCCGTACAGTTCGTTGCGAGTCAGTTTTTCCTGATTGCAGCACGCCGGCAGCAGATTCAGACCGGGCAGGTTTTCCGGAATCTCGACTCCTGCTGCCGCCAGCATGGTGGGCATCAGATCAATGCTGCTGACCAGTTCCGGTCGATCGGCCGGAGGAATCTTTTTCGGCCAGCAGACCATGATGGGAGTCCGTGTGCCGCCGTCATAGGGCGACTGTTTTGATTTTGGAGCAAAGCCCTGTTTCCAGCCATCCGGAAGCTTCATATCACCGGTTCGCTGAATCCAGCCATTGTCGGTCACGTAGACAATCAGGGTGTTTTCGAAGACGTTCTTCTGTTCCAGATGGTTGATCAGTTCTCCGCAGGTTTCATCGAACCATTCGCACATGGCGTAATACTTCGCCAGTGCCGGATCGCGTCCTGCTGTTTCATACTTGCTGAGCAGACGTTGTGGTGGTGTGTGAGGAGTGTGGGGCAGGAACGGAGCATACCACAGAAAGAACGGCTTCTTCCTGTCAACGGCTGAATCGATAAAGTTCAGAACCGGCTGCATGCCCTTGCGACCGATGTCCAGTCCGTCGTCACCATGGCGGCCTCCCCGTTGAGGAAAACCGCGCGTCATGCCTTCGGTAAAGCCGCCTCGACGATAATTGCCTTCCCACCACTTGCCGGACTGGAAGCTGACATAGCCTTTGGGGCCGAGCAGTTGCGGAGCGGTCGGACAGGCATCGATTTTGGAAATCAGCCGTTCACGAAGCTCGTTCTGCTGATCGGCCGACAGATTCGGATTGGGCGACGGATCATTTCCGGTGATCCCGTGTTGATGCGGATACAGTCCGGTGATCATGGTGGCCAGCGATGGTCGACACAATGCGACCGGCACGTAACCACGACGAAACGTCGCGCTGCGAGCTGCCAGGCGATCCAGATGCGGTGTCCGGATATCCGAATGTCCCATGAAGCTGTAATCCGTCCACGACTGATCGTCGCTGATAATCATCACGATATTGGGAGGCGTGTCTTCCGCGTGAACGTGACACATTGATGTCATCACGGCACAGAAAATCAGCAGGACAGGTGACTTCATGGATGGTTCCGGCGTGCGAAATGAGAAATAGAAACAGCGTTCAGACCAGTGGTGCACGAGGATGTGGAATTCGCCTGTCTGCGTCAAGCAGGTCGACCGGGAAAATGTTGACCGCCGGAATTCCGACCGGGAAAACACGGTCTTCGTCGCCGCCCCGGCGGACCAGATGTCACCTCGCCAGCGCGAAATCAAGCGAAAGAGCGTTGAGCGCCGGAGTACAGGAGTCGGACGTTTGATGAATGCCGCCCGTTGGGTTGGTGGAAGGCCCCGACAGCATTAAGATCCTTTTCAGCAAGCGCACGGCCAGTGGGGTGTCGTGGATGGCAGGCGACGGTTCTTCGTCGGAGACAGAGAATTCCTGCGGGCGTTCGGATGTTCCGTCTGACCTTGCCGGACAACCTCCGAATTGCAGTCATTACCGCCGATGTCACTTCGACCGCAGTCGATGCGATCTTTGGAAGTCTTGCCAACCTGAGCCGTTATCACAGGACAGCGGGAGCCATCCCTTGGGAAAGTACTGGATTCGAAATCGCGGCCGAACCGAAGGGCCGTTTGACGAAGAAAAGATTCAGGGCCTCATGCGCCGAGGGCGGTTCAATCGTCACTATCAGGTTTCGGAAGACAAGAAGAGTTGGTATCCGGCCAGTGACTTTCCGGAACTGCTGGCCACCGGTCGCCCGGGACGCGGCGGGGCATCTGGTGGCGACAGCGGTCCCTCGTCTCCGTTCGACGACGATCTGGACGCTGACGCGCCGCCGGTTCGTCGCAAGCCGGCGAAGTCGACTCCCGTTCGCAAGTCGCGTTCTCCTTTTGAAGACGATGATGATGAACTGGACGACGAACCTCGCGGCCGAGCTGCCAGGGATGATGACGATGACTGGGATGACGACGAAGACGAAGACTGGGAAGACGATGATTCGGAAGGCCTGATTCCTCGCCTGGCGGCTTCCATTGAAGCTCAGTGGAAGCCCATTGTTGTGTTGTTGCTGATGGCGATCGGAGGCCTGGGCTGGTACCTGTTCGGTCGCGAAAACTGGGAACAGGACCGAGCTGACCTGGAAGTGCTGATGGAAGTCCATTCGAGCGTCCAGATGGCACACGCTCAGGGCAAATCCACCAACGACTGGGAACGTCTGTCGGAGGACACCGAAACAGAACTGGCCGACATGGTGACTCGACTGAACGATACCGCCTCCGCGCGAGACCATGTGAAGCAGGAACTGCTGTTTATTGCTCGCGATGATATACCTCGCATGTTCAAAGAACTGCCGCAGGGCAAAACGGAGGCATCCGATCGCATCGTGAGCCGCTTTAATCTGCTGGACGGGATGATTTCGTCGAAATCCAGACAGAACTCGGAGACCATTATTCTGACACCTCCACCCGCCGCGGTGGCTCCACCGGGTTCAGCGGCTTCACCAGAAGCGGAGGCGGAGGCTGCCACCGGCGATGAAGCTTCAGAAAGCCCCGGCAACAACAGGGAACAGAATTCCACTCAACAGAATTCAGAGTCCTCTCCGGAAGCAGCAACCAACGAACCATCGACAACGATTCCGGAGAACTAACCAGCAAATTCCGGGGTGTCTTGGTCGCAACAACCCAACGAGGCAGGGCCTCGGACCAATTCGAGCTGACGCTTGGAAATGTTCCCGTTGGCCGGTCTGGAAACCTGACTCAACAGAAACAAGTTTTCCACACTGAGCGTAGCCAACGGACCCCGAAACTGTCCACCCGACTGCCGGTCCGCATGGTTCGGCTTTATCAGCGGGAAGATTTCCGAGGTCCATCTCATGATGGTCCCACTTTTTCAAAAGCTAATTCACCACAACAACGAACCAGCAATCTCATGTCCGCCGATCAACCAACCCTGAACGTTGCCGAAGCCGTCCGAAGTCGCTACAGCAGGGCCGCTCAGGAACAGGAACCATCTCTGTGTTGTCCCGTCACCTACGATCCACAACGGATGAAGGTCATTCCCGCTGAAATTCTGGAACGCGACTACGGCTGCGGTGATCCGTCACAGCACCTTCAGCCGGGTGATCGAGTTCTGGATCTTGGTTCCGGCGGCGGCAAAATCTGTTACATCGCCGCTCAGGTGGTAGGGCCGGACGGTTATGTCATCGGCGTTGACGTCAACGATGAAATGCTGAATCTGGCTCGTCAGTACCAGCAGGAAGTTGGTGACCGCATTGGCTATCACAACACGGAATTTCGCAAGGGACGCATTCAGGATCTGCGGCTGGATCTGGATCAGTTTGACGAATTCCTGCGACAGAATCCGGCGGGATCGGTGTCCGACTGGTTGATTGCCGTCGAAACGGCTGACCAACTGCGTCGTGAACAGCCCATGATTCCTGATGAGAGCATCGACGCTGTGGTGTCCAACTGTGTGCTGAATCTGGTCGACCCGGAATCACGGCTGCAACTGTTCGCCGAAATTCACCGTGTGCTGAACGACGGCGGTCGAGCCGTCATCAGTGACATCGTCAGCGACGAAGACGTGCCCGCCGAACTGCAGAACGACCCGGAACTGTGGAGCGGCTGTCTGAGCGGTGCGTTTCGAGAAGATCGATTCCTGACAGCATTTGAACAGGCCGGGTTTCACGGAGTGGAAATTCTGGCTCGACAGGAAGAACCCTGGGCCGTCATCGACGGCATTGAATTTCGCAGCCTGACCGTGCGTGCCTGGAAACAGTGCGACACCGACGAACGCGATCGACATCAGGCCGTCATCTATCACGGACCGTGGAAGGCCGTGATGGACGACGCCGGCCAGGAACTTCTGCGAGGCGAACGCATTGCGGTTTCCGATCGAGCATTCGAACGTTACCAGCGGGCACCATATGTTGGACAGATGACGTTTCTGTCGCCCACCGACGCCGTCAGTGATGACGAGGCTGAAGAATTTACGCCGCGAGAAACGCAGCATCGTGATCCGCAGCAGTCCAAGTTCCACAGCAACGGACTGAACATTCTTCCCGAGGGCGACTGCTGTGGGACAACCGGATGCTGCTGAATGAAGTTTCTCCAACGGCCGCTGAGCAGCGCATGTTTCTCCATCGCAGCAGGACTTCAGGTCCGGGGCGTTCTTCGAAGGCAATTGCAGGCGGCCACCGGAATGGTTCAAGGCCCTGCCTCGTGAAAGTTTGAAATGATGTCACAACACGTTTTGCGTTTCGCTTTTTCGCGCCGTCTGCTGCGGGTTCTGTTCGCGGCCATTTTATTCAGTGGCTTTGCCGGTGACGCTCGGGCGGACCGTGATCCGATCCGACTGACGCACGGACCAATGCTGGGACGGCCGACAGCGCATTCCATGCGAGTCTGGATTCGCACGTCGGATCCGGGTTCCTTCGTGGTGCGCTACGGGACGTCGCCGGAAGAACTGACGTTGGTCAGCAATCCCGGACAAACTTACATTGAACACGACAACACCGGTACGGCGGAACTCACGGAACTGCAGTCGAACACGCGCTACTTTTATCAGGTGTGGGTCAACGATCGACCGCACGGACTTCCGGGAAGTTTTCTCACGCTGTCCGACGCTGCTGATACTCGCCACGCCGAATACAACCCGAAAGGGCTGTTCAATTTTCGCTTCCAGATCGGTTCCTGCGCGAATCAGAATCCGTTGCATGGCGGTGGACATCGAGCGACGACCTACGAACATCTGAATGCTGACTGGGCCGACAAAGTTCATTTTCACATCATGAATGGAGACTGGCTGTACGAAGAACTGCGAGAATATCCGCTGGAAGCGTGGCGACTGACTCAGGCTTTGCCGCAGGTTCCCGATCCCGTGGGAATTATGCCCAGCGTGGTGGGCGTGTGGGAAAACTACAAGCTGTATCTCAGTCGCGGAGTGGAACTTTCACGCTGGCATCGCAACGTGCCCAGCTACTTCACTTTCGATGACCACGAATTGGTGAACGACATCTGGGGATCTTCCGAAGCCGGCAAGCGACATCGTCGGACGGTGTTTCGGGACATCGGGACTTATGCGTGGTACGACTATCTGGGCTGGGCGAATCCCATGGCGTTCGATCATCCCATTCACTTCGGCCGAGGCTCGATGAAAGGCGGCAGCGACCTTCTGGTTGATCCTCAGGCCGACTTCACAAAGCTGCCACTTTCGGAAATGCTGAACCTGCACGATCACTGGGGTACGCCCGAAGCCGGAGCCAACGACATCAAGTACGACAAAGACGAAGGCAACCAGAATTCGTACGTTTATGATATCGTCGAAGTTGTGGATGCTCACACGCCGCGACTGCA
>JAGQPY010000372.1 GCA_020426485.1 Planctomycetaceae bacterium | reverse complement strand
GTATTCGACACCGATCCAGCCGGTGTAGCCGGCGTCGGCGACGATCTTCATCATCTTTCGGTAGTCAGTTTCCTGTTCCCAGCGCGAATCGATGGTGACGAACGGACGAGACTCATCGAAGTCGTGCGTCTTGGCACTGACTGCTTTGGCGAACGGCATGAGTTCCTGCGTGCCTTTGTAGCGGTCGTACCATTCGCCTTTGTTGCGATCGATGCCGAAGTTTCCGAAGTCCGGCAGCGTTCCGCAGCGAGGATGATCGACCTTCTTAATGACGGTGGAAAGCCATTCGCCGTTGGACGACAGTCCGCCGTGGTTCTCCACAATCACGTTGATGCCAAACTTATCGCCGTATTCGCTCAGAGCCCGCAGTCCGTCGGCCGCTCGATGAACCTGATCTTCGTAGCTGCCGCTGCTGCCCGCGTTGACTCGGATGGAATGGCAGCCCAGTTCTTTCGCTGCTTCCACCCACTTGAAATGGTTCTCAACCGCCTTTGAACGCTCCGCCAGTTTCGCCGCTCCCAGCTGGCCTTCGCCGTCGATCATGATCAGCAGCTGAGTCACACCGTTGTCGGCCGCTCGCTTGTTCATTTCCGCCAGGTAAGCCTTGTCGCTGGCTTTATCCTTGAAGAACTGATTGACGTATTCGACGCCTTCAATACCGAATTCCTTCTTTGTCACAGCGGCAAAGTCCAGGTTGTCCAGCTTGCCACCTTTCAGAGCGCGATGCAGCGACCACTGAGCCAGCGAAATCTGAAATCGTGGTGCGGAGGAACTGACAAGGGCAGCGGCAGCCTGTTGAGCAACTCCGGCAGCCATCAGCCCCAGAGATGAGGCCAGAAAAGATCGACGAGTTGTGGAATCAAGCATATTGGGTGACTTTCGAATCGGTAGAATTGAAAACAATGATCAGATGATGATTCAGAGCAGGTCAGTCTCCTTCAGGAGCTCACCGCTGCACAGTCGGCCGCGGGCATGATCTGCCTCTGGAAAACATCTCAGCGTGCAGGGTACTTGATGAGTTTGACGAGGCGAAATCCAAACGTGTCGGAAACAGCAGATTTTGGCGAGCCATTCTCGCACACCGTAACAAGCCGTTGGATTTAGAACCGGCAAACTCGGGGGCCATAACTCGCACTGTACACTGCGCTTCAGTTGCGGGGCGGACACCGATACGCAGACCTCGGGAACACGTTATCTACGGTTTCAGCAGGTCTTCAAACGTGGCGTTACCGATGCGGTACTTCTGCCAGTCTTTGTAGTCGAAGTGCCACCATTCGTATTCGTAGATGGTAAATCCTTCGGATTCCATCGTTCGTCGCAGCAGTTCGCGGTACCAGCGTTGCCGCGCGGTTCCTCCGGGGTAGAGCGGAAAGGAACGCGGTGAAAACTCGTCGTAGCCGGCAACCATTTGAATCGGCTGACCATTGCCCCGGTCGTACAGCGTCAGATCCACTGCGCAGCCTCGATTGTGACGGGAACCCCTCGCCGGATTGGCTACGAAATCCTTCAGGTCGTCCGGCGTTGCGTCCCAGAACATTTTTGTAACGTGCCACGGTCGGTAAGCGTCGTGGATCAGCAATCCCAGACCAAGCGATTTGAGTTTCGCATTGGCCCGCGCGACGGCTTGGGCGGCCGGTTGTTGCATGAAGGCTCTGGGTTGCTTGTAGAAGACCGATCCGGTGAAGTTGTTGGTTGTGGCGTAACGGATGTCCAGTTTGATAGAGTCGTCGAGCGAAACCAGTTCGACGAGGTCTGCTTCGCGAAAGTCGCCCGGTTCCGGCGGTGGCGATGCGGCAAGTGCTCCCGTTCGCAGTTCGTCGATCGGCCTCACGGGCGTGATCCGAAATGTCTCACCGTCTTTCGTTCCGACTTGGCGCCGCTTAAAAACGACTTCTGCCGCGTTCACTTCGGTCGCCACACCGTTGGCATTGCGAGAGAATTTCAGGCCCTCGCCGTGATACAGGCCGTAGTCGGGAAACTCGAACTCGTCGTCGCTGACTTCCTGCAGCGGGTAGTAATAGAACCACTCGATCAGCGCATACAGCCTTCCGTCTTTTTCCAGAATGTACAGTGTGTTGTGATCCCAGCCGTATTCGCCGATCAGCCCGCGCCAGCGATCGGGAATGTCCGCGGGAGGTTCATCCGGCAGGCGTGCGAATGTTGTGTCGCCGACGGTCAGTCGCCCGTCGTCACCGAGTTCCACGTGGGTCCCGAAGCCGATTTCGTCGTCGGTGATGATCGCTCCGTCATCGGCCGCGGCGCGAAGCTCGTGTCGGAAGGAACCGCGTTGCATGAACAGGTCGCCGTTCAGTTCCGAGATCTTCGTGAACCTCTCGCCGTCAACCTCACGATAACGTCCCACCAGATCGACGGCTCGTTCTGCAGGCACGGGAATCGTGGTGCGATAGTCGGGCAGCGGCTTGCCGTCCTGAACTGCCATCATCAGCCGCAGAGCGTAGTCAGCCAGCCGCGTCACGACTCCGTTCGTTCCATCGAGTGACGCGGCTGCGGCAACGCCCAGCTTTCGTTCCGGCAGAAGTTCCAGCTGCGTTGAGAATCCGTACACCGCGCCGCCGTGACCGATCCTGGTGAAGCCGTCGAATTCCTGCACATGGAATCCAAGCCCGAATCCCTGCGACTTGCCTTCGGCATCTTTGATGGGCGTGGTCATCAGTTGCAGTGATTCCGGGCTCAGAATCTTTCCGTCCTTTGTGCGACCGTCTTCGAACAGGCAGGAGATGAACTTAGACAGGTCGAGCATGCTGGAATACATGTTGCCCGCCGGACCGGTGCCCAGCAGAAACGTCGGAGCTGCGAAACGTCGACCGTCATACGTTCGCATCCAGCCGGTGGCCAGTTTCGGTTCGACAGCGGGCGTGACCACAAAGCTGCTCTGCTTCATCTCCAGTGGATTCAGTATCGTGTGCTGGACGCGTTGGGGATGCGGTTCGTCCAGTTGCTTTTCCAACACCGCGCCGACAATCGCAATGGCGGCATTCGAATACTTGGTCTTCGTCTCCGGTTTGTAAACAAGCCTGGTGTTATTGAGGCTGGCCACCGTGGCTGCCAACGTCGGTTCAGCCGGATCAAAGTAGTTGCCGACCGGCGATTCGCGCACCAATCCTGAACGATGCGACATCATCTGCCGCAGAGTCAGCGGAATCCCGAATGGGTTTTCGGGATGAAAGTCCGGTAGGTACTCCTGCATCGGCGCGTCGAGATCAATCCTGCCTTCTTCGACAAGCTGGAGCACGGCGATATCGGTAAACAGCTTTGAAACCGAGCCGACTCGGTACACGGTTTCGGCTGTTGCGGGAACCGTCTTTTCGGCATCCTGAAATCCGAAACCGGCTGCCCAAATGACGCGATTACTATCAACCAGCGAAATCGAAAACGCGGGCAACTCCTTTTGCTCAACTTCCTGCCGCACGGCCGCTTGCAACTTTTCAACGGCTGGACCGTAATCGTATTCCGGAACGCGAACCTGATCCGCAATCATAACAACGGAATTCATCAGACTCAGTTGCTGAAGATTGCTCATCATGGCTGCGCCAATACCGGTATACGACCGGCGAAACCAATGCCGTGCAAAATCATTGAGGAACATCCGGCTGGTCGTCAGCCATGAGTTTTTCTGCGAAGCACAGACCTTCGATTCAGCATCGACGATGGCATCGAGACCGCATTCTTCAGTCAGCAAATCACATACTCGCGAGGAAACTGAGAGACACCAGTTCGCTTTACCATCTGCCCGCGTCGAACAGTTGTCGGCAGAGACAGCCTTCCATCCCGCGAGGCGGCGCGCGAAGACTTTTTCCAGGAATGCTCGACCAGGAAAATCGCCGTTCCTTTGGCTGATTCCTGATTCAGGAGTCTGTGCCCACAGATGTTCGCTCTGAAATCGGACCAACGGTCGGCAAATGAGAAGCGACACGAGAAGGACCAATTTGGTGATAGCAAGTTTCAACATCGACTCCACATCCGCTGTCAGGACCAGAACCCGCAGACCGATATTCACATTCTCGGGCAGGCAATCGTACAAGGTTGTTTCTGATCGTTCACTCCACCGGGCCATTTGCGAACTGTACTTCCCCGGAGTGTTTCGTGTTCTCACCTGCAGATTTGACCGGTCCAGAGTGGCAGCAGCCCGGTTTGCTGATCGGGGTTTGCCGATTTGTTGTGACGAGATTCAAAAAGTTGTGGCGTTTCGCTCGGGTTTGAAGGCTCGCTCTTTACTCCGCCCTGGTGATGAGGGAGAGTCCCCGTCAGACGACGGAATACCGATTTATGGCAACGTTTGCGATCATTTTGACTTTGAGCGTGGTTGTCGCCGCGATCGTGGGAATTATGTACCTGCGATTTCCGGCGGACATCTCGTTGCTGGCCGGACTCACCATTCTGCTGATTCATGGTGCCTTTGATCCGGATCACGGTTTGTCGGTGGAACGAGGTCTGTCGGGGTTTTCGAATCCCGGAGTGCTGACGGTGGCGGTCCTGTTCGTCGTCGCCGACGGCCTGCAGCGCACGGGAGCATTTGCGTGGCTGGGGATGAGACTTCTGGGAACACCGGCCGGGACAGTTTCGGCTCAGCTGCGAACCATGATTCCTGCCGCCGCGCTGAGCGCGTTTTTGAACAATACGCCGGTTGTGGCTTTGATGATGCCCATCATTTCCGACTGGTCACGCAAGCATCGCATTTCGGTCAGTCACCTGTTTCTGCCGCTCAGCTACGCCACCATTCTGGGAGGGATGTGTACGCTGATCGGGACCAGCACCACGGTCGTGGTGAACAGTAAGCTGGAAGAGAAACTGGGCGTCGGATTGTCGATGTTTGAATTGTCATGGGTCGGCATTCCCAGTGCGATTCTGGGCATTGGATTTCTGGCACTGTTTACTCGCCGCATTCTTCCCGAACGTCAGCCTGCGTTCACGGCCAACGATGATCCTCGTGAATACACAGTGGAAATGGAAGTTGATCCGTCCAGTCCGCTGGTGGGCAAGACGATTGAAGAAGCTGGTCTGCGGCATTTGCCCGGCATGTATCTGATGGAAATCGACCGCAGTGGTCACGTGCTGGCGGCCGTCAGTTCGGAAACACTGCTGGAAGCGAACGACCATCTGGTGTTTGTGGGTGTGGTGGAATCGGTCGTGGATCTGCAGAAGATTCCGGGGTTGAAGCCAGCCACTGATCAGTTGTTCAAACTGGACGGCCCCAGAGCTCAGCGGTGTCTGATCGAAGCGGTGGTTTCCAGCAGTTACCCGTTCCTGAAGATGACGGTTCGCGAGTCTCGTTTTCGAGCACACTACAACGCGGCGATCATCGCCGTGCATCGCAATGGTGAACGGCTGTCGGGAAGAATTGGCGATATCACTCTGTTGCCCGGTGATACTTTGCTGTTGGAATCCACGGCCGCTTTTCTGGAACAGCAACGCAATTCGCGGCACTTTTATCTGGTCAGCGAAGTGCAGAATTCAGCTCCGGTACAGCACGAACACGCCTGGATCGCTCGCGTGATCATGCTGGCGTTCATTGTGGCGGCGTCGGTGTTTGCGTCCATGCGAATCAGCAATGCGGCGCTGCTGGCCTCACTTCCGGCAGCCATGCTGATGATTCTGTTCCGCTGCACACGCACGGCTGATGCAAGGCGTGCCATCGACTGGAATGTCATTCTGGTAATGGCCGCCGGACTGGGACTGGGCGAAGCCATGCACGCCAGTCGCACAGATGTCTTCGTGACCAACGCAATGTCACATCTTGTCAGCGGCGGCCGGTATCCGATGCTGATTGCGATTTATACTCTGT
>JAGQPY010000371.1 GCA_020426485.1 Planctomycetaceae bacterium | reverse complement strand
GCTCAGAACGACTTCGATATCGAGAGGTTCAATCCGTGCAGGCAGAAACTTCTTACGGCAACCTGTTCATCAACCGGCTGATTGAACTCGGCAAACAACGGCCGTTCAACTACGCAGATCTCGTGAAGATCAGAGCGATGAGCCGCGAGGAGCTGGCGGAACGACTTCGAAAGGATTGTCCGGATTTTTCAGAGTTCATTCTTCAGAACTCCCCGGAAGATGCCGCGACGCTGGTGCACGAACGCATGGTCCACGATGTGATGCGCAAGGCTGCGGAAACCGAATGCCTGCCGATGGAATTGCTGATCAACTTGCTGATCACAGGTTCGTGACGAACGCTGCCGCAAAGACAAGGGGCTTTCTGCAGACGGCCGTTTCCCTGACTGCTACTTTGTGGATTGCGGCGGATCGGGGATTTCGCAGTCCCAGCGAGACAGCCAGCACAGGGTACTGCCGATTTCAAATCGGCGACAGGCATCGGGGCGAAAGTCATAGTACCGGCATTGTCGGGTCTGCTGGTCAAACCAAACACACGGCAGCAGTTCGAACTGTTCATCCGCGGCGATTCGATCACGGATCGGTTCCAACAGCGGATTCGGAACATTCCGGACGGCGGCTTCCCCGTCTTCAAAAGGCGGAACGGGAGTTCTCATGCAGCACGCACCGCAGTCGTTGCACGAATCGAGAATCGGCAAGGACGACGACGTCACTGATTCAGACACTTCATCACGTTAAACCTCCAGGAGAACTCACGTTTTGTTTCCCCTGCGAACGAAGCAACAGTTTATGCAGCCACTCTTTCGCGACAAGCTAATCTGGTGGTGCGGGTCATCGCATGACTTCGTGCGGCAGCAGGGCTTGCTACTCGTCAATTGTCAGCCCACGGAGAAAGTGAGCTGTGGTTGATCGACTGACGCGACCCAGCAGCCCCGCGGCCTGGCCGCTCAGAGTCCTGCAATCCGTGTCCGAAACCTGAGCCGTCGACGCGAGCGGACCAGCCGGCGACGTTACTCCGCCGAGTTGATTTCGATGGGAGGCAGAAATTCCAGGTCGTCTGTTTTCGTGGCTGAGCGACTGTCGGGACTCTTCTCGCTGGAAGCGTCGGAGACTTTTTCCAGAGATTTGATGATGGGCAGGTCGTTCTTCTGATCACCACTCGCTGATGATTCCACCGTTCGACTGAGCGATGCCGGTTTCATGGCGGTCCGGACCTGCGTCACGGCCGACGCCGTGGTGAACATTTCGGCGTCCGAAGTCGCTGCTGCCGTTTGAGCTGGCAACTCGCCTGATGCCGGCAGAGCTTTCAGCCGTTCAAACGCTCCGGTGAACGAAGCGAACAGCGAAAAGGGCATCGACAGAGCCAGCGAACTTTGGGTGATCGAGTCATCTGATGTATTCAGCGAATTCTCGACCGCGCTGGTTGAATCCTGTACCGCCGGAACAGGACGCGTCTGTGCTGTCGTCGTCAGGCTTCCGGAGGTGCCTGCGGATGCAGGTTTCGATTTCTGCTGACCGTCATTCATTTCCAGCAGCGAAGTTTCGAAGTTGCGAAACGCCTGGGCAGGTGGTTTCATGTCAGCTCGCTGACCAGGAAGTCCGGCCTTTGACGGGGTTGCGGGATTCCCCGTCAAAGGCTGACCTCGAGTAATCTGCACCAGTTCCAGTCCTCGTTCGGGTGGAACATCGTCCATGCGTGACGCCACCTGTTCAATCCATTCCGGTTCCTCCCGTGACGCTTTCGACATCATCTGAGCGTACAGAGAGACCTCGTAACAGTTTCGATCCAGAATGGAGTTGGTGACCTTCGACGCCAGTCTGGCCAGCGTATCGATGGCAGCCGACGGAAAATGAATGAACGACTCTATCTGCTGATTCACCAGCGTGCGACCATCATTGGATCGCACAAAACGATACTGCAGCCACACCAAAGCGGAGGCTTCAATCGGATTGGGAAGCAGCGGAGAAACGTAGGTGCCTTCCACGATGAACAGACACTGGTTGCCGTCGCGCCACAGGATATCGGCCTTGCCTGTGGATCCGTCTCCGGCGGCTGCGGTGTACTGGAAGTCGCCCACCTGTTTCATTTCCAGCTGCGAAATCCCCATCACTCGCCATGTGCTGATGGCGGCATCCGGATGGTTGATGAAGTACTGATAAATGTCCGGATTGACTTCGTACTGCAGACTTGGCATGCGACGAAACTGCGACAGGTCGTTCAGGACTTCAGATGCCCGGCGTTTGGCCGCCGGCGACATATGTGACCATGGCATTCGCTGCTTTGTATAAGCCAGAATGTCTTTGTCGGACGTCGATTCCGCAAGAACTCGAATCCCGGCTCGCTGGGCAAGTTCTTCCAGGGATGCTGCGGGAGCATCCGCACACGTGAGGAACACCATGGCAATCGCTGACACAGCGGCGCGCAGAGATTGAGTGGTTGATTTTGCGGTCACAATCGCCATGACGCCTCAACTTCCGACGAAGGCAGGGGCCTGAATCTGTTTTCAGGCTGTCGCTCAAAAACAGAACTCATGCACCTGCTCGTGACTTTCCGCACGAATCGATGCGGCCTGCCGGAGTCAATCTCCAGTGGTCGCGAAGCGTGCAGTATCCCCCCGCTGTCGCCTGCCACCGTCCGCCGCGCAGGCGAACGTCTGAATCAGACAACGTGAACTTCGCAATCATTGCTCAGCCGACTTTGAAACACGACTGGTCGATGACATCAATCGTGCGCTCAGTTTTCCGGCTGTCAACATTCCGTCCGAAGCTGGTTTTGGAGCTGATCGAAAGTGGAAAGACCACAGGACCAGCGCCGGGCCACTTCGCCCCCCGGACTGTTTTCTGTTGCGAAAAGAGTGCCCTCGGCTGAAACCAGCCGAGGACAACGCCCCCACCAGATATTCGGTATTTCTGATACGATCGGCACAGTCGAAACCTGTTCCGGACGTCAGATTTTTTCACAAGGGCATCTGCGCTCAGGGCACGCGAGGTTCTGGGGACGCACTTCGTTCAGGGAAATCAGGTGTCGAACAGGAACGCTCCCAAACTCGTTCCTCAACATGATTTCTGCGCAGCAAAAAGTCGTCCGGTGGCGATTGGGTGAGCATCGGTGGCGCCACATCCATCACGGAATTGCCGCGTATGTGCAGGCAGCCAATCGTGTCGATGACGGGAGGCGATGATCATCAACAGATCAGCGGCAGCAGTCCGGACCGTTCCACATGCCCCAGCGTGTGACATCCAGTTTCGGGCAGTACCAGCGGTCAAGACACGCTTCGTGATCGGCAACGCAGTCAACACGATCGCAGTAGCGTTCGGTGATCGGCAGACAGTGGCATCCCGTCGTGAGAAACATCAGCCCGAAGCTCAGCAGCAGTGAGGCTGCGATTCGACGTCGAGACTTGTGTGCTTTCGTCCGGCCTTCTGTGACGAGAAGTCGGTTGCTCGGGGCTGTCATTTGCTGTTGGTTTTTGTGGTCCATCACCGTTCGTCTCCTCCCTGAGAGATGCGGCAGAATGTGCCGGAGCAACCATCGCCTGAAACGGTTCGCCTGGCTAAGTTCCTGCGCTGTGACTGTCATCGCATCGGCAGCGTCATGACCTTCAGTCGCCGATTCCCCCACGTCGACAGTTTTGTCGCGATGACGGAGCGATGGCAGACCAGATCCCGGAACGAGAACAGACGTTGCGACACAGTCGTTCCGACCTGACTTCCCGAACCGTGAAAACGTTCGGTTCGAAATAATCGGAAGCGTTTCCGAAATCCGACAGGTCAGGGCGAAGAAGCTGCGGACGACAAAGTGGTCGAATGGCAGATCGACTGCTAAGCTGCCCGTCCGTCGAAGCGCGGGAGTGAATCGATGTGTGCCTTCGCTGTGTCCTCGGACGCTACGTTTTTCAACGGTCTGTTATCTGATGAACTCAAATCGACAACGAATTTTGTTTTTGTGTACCGGAAATTCCTGCCGCAGTCAGATGGCGGAAGGATTGCTGCGACATTTTTTCGGCGATCGATTTGAGGCTCTGTCGGCTGGTGCCAAACCGGCCGGATATGTTCACCCGAAGGCCGTCGAAGTCATGCAGGAACTGGGCATCGACATCTCCGGTCAACAGAGCAAGCACATCAATGAGTTCCTGCCGCCGGACGGTCAGCTGCCGGATGTGATCATCGGCGTCTGTTCGACGGCCGATGAGAACTGTCCGGTTTTCCCGGCGGCCGTCGAACGCCGGCACTGGCCATTTGATGATCCGTTTCATGCAAAGGGAGAGGAAGCAGATCAGATGAAGGAGTTTCGGCGAGTGCGTGATGAGATTTACGGTCGCCTGAAACAGCAGTTCGAAGAATAGCATCTCATGAGCTTTTTCGTCCGGCTGACGGCAGCTTTGAATGCCATGGTTTCCATCGCGGTGATGGCTGAAGTTTTGTTCGGCAATGCCGAACGGTTGCAACGGAACAACTGAGAGATACAGAAGAACAAATGACGTTTTCCCGACTTCCCCTGAGCTACTGCACCAACGTGCATCCCGGTCGAACTGTGGCTGAAGTGATCGACGGTCTGAATCACTACACGGCCGAGGTTCGTCGCCAACTGGACGAACCTCTGGCTGCCGGTCTGTGGTTATCACGTTCCGTGACAACAGAACTGCTGCAGGACCGATCGAATCTTGAATCACTCGCGCAGACGTTGTGGCAGAACGATCTGACCTGTTACACGCTGAACGCGTTTCCGTTTGGAGACTTTCACACGGATCGCGTTAAGGAACAGGTGTACCTTCCGGACTGGGCGTCAACTGATCGTCTGGCCTACACCAAAGACTGCGCCACATTGCTGGCCGAACTGCTTCCCGCGGGAAGCGAAGGCAGCATTTCCACCGTTCCGCTGGGCGGTTCCATGAACCCGATGGAGCCCGATTTTCACGCGGCCTGTTTCCGAAATCTGCTGCAGATGGCTCGCTTCCTGCGAGATCTGGAAAAATCGACCGGGCGAAAGATTCGGCTGGCGATCGAACCGGAACCGATGTGCGAGATGTCGTCGATTCCACATCAGGCCGTCCCCATGATGCGCACGTTTCTGGAACTGGCAGATGCCCATGGCCAACTGGAGTGTGCTCAGGAATATATCGGGCTGTGTGTGGACGTTTGTCATCAGGCGGTCGAATTCGAAGACCTTTCGGCCAGTATCGATCTGGTCACGAAAGCCGGAATTCGTATCAATAAAATTCACATCACGAATGCCGTGGAGCTGCGTCATCCGGCTCAGAACGCCGAGGCACGTGAAGCACTGCTGAACTACGTGGAGCCTCGGTATCTGCATCAGATTTATGCAAAGATGACGGATGGCAGCATTCAGAAGCGAGTCGACCTGACCGCTGAAGATCTGCAGAACTCCGACGACGAATTTCGACAGGCGGAAGCATGGCGAATTCACTTTCATGTGCCTGTGTTCGCTACTGAACTCGGCCCGCTGAACACCACTCGCACCGATCTGCAGGCCGCGCTCGGCGCGGTGCTTCGACTGCCCTATGCGCCACACCTGGAAGTGGAAACCTACACGTGGCCGGTGATGCCGGGAACCGGCCGGAATTCTTCCCTGCCAGAGCTGATCTGCCGGGAAATCCAGTCGGCACTTGAACTGCTGGCAGAATGCGAGTCTGATTGAACTTTTTCGGATTCCGAACGTGTTTTTCGGAATCCGACAGACAATCGTTCAGGCGAATCAGATCCGTCACACAGAACCGGACAGATACTGCGCGCAGGCTTTCGGGATATATTAACTGGACAGCGCCACCTTGGAGTGCGGCGACTTGTCGCCGCTTTG
>JAGQPY010000370.1 GCA_020426485.1 Planctomycetaceae bacterium | reverse complement strand
AATCCCCTCAACCATCAGCCAAACAATTCTTCCGCGGAGAGCATCTGCCGTCCCCAACCGAACCTTGTTTCATTCGACTGGACATGGGGTCTGATTGACAGGTTCGTTTCGTACCGGGCAATTTGCTACTCTTTTTCAGAGCACTGAACTCAGAGAACCAAGTGCCCGGAATGAAATGCCTGGCCTTCCCGCAAACAAAGGGTGTCGCCAGGTCAGTCCAAGCGACTCTATCCTGCAGACACAAGACCTCCCCGATTCAGGTCAATCGGGATTCGGTGTCTGTGTCCATCAGTCACCAGCGAAACCTGCAATGTCAGTCATCAACATGACGAATGTCACTCACCGTTACGGAAGGCGACGTGGCGTTGAAAACGTTTCCTTTCAGGTGACTGCAGGAGAGATCTTTGGCTTTCTGGGGCCGAATGGTGCAGGAAAATCGACGACAATCCGCATCCTCACCGGTTTTCTGAAAGCAACATCCGGCCACGCCATCGTGATGGACAAGGATTGCTGGAGGGAAAGCGACCGTATCAAGGCCGATGTTGGCTACGTGCCCGGAGATGTGCGTCTTTACCCCTGGCTGACCACCAGAGAAGCGTTGCGAATGGTCGGAATGATTCGTCGCAGAGATGTTCTGACGTTTGGAATCCAGCTCGCCGATCGGCTTCAACTGGACTTAAAACTGCCTGTCCGAAAGATGAGTCGCGGGACGCGGCAGAAGGTGGCTCTGGTTCTGGCGCTGTGCCATCGCCCTCAGTTGATCATCCTTGACGAACCAACATCCGGGCTGGACCCGTTGATGCAGGATCAACTGACAGGACTGCTGCGGGACTTTGCGGCTCAGGGACACACCGTGTTCTTTTCCAGTCATACACTCAGTGAAGTGGAGACCCTCTGCACTCGCGTGGCGGTGATCAGAGAAGGCAAAATCATCGACAGCCGTTCAGTTGACGAACTCAAACGCAGTGCTCCCAGACTTGCCGTACTGGAATTCAGTCGTCCTGAAGACGCTGCGGAGTGTGTTTTTGATGGAGCAATGATCGTGAAGCGGGAAGGTTGTCATGTTGAGTTTCAGCTGACAGGAAGTTCGACTGACTTTGTCCGTTGGGCAGCTCAGCTGCCGATAAGAGATGTTCGAATCGAAAGGCCGGACCTGCAGCTTCTCTTTCGAAACTACTATGGACCTCTCGGGGCAATGGACGGCAGACAAGATCAAGAACCCGCTGGTTTCGCGTAAAGCAGATCGTCACGCAAAACACCTCCATGTGCCGATGATTCCTGAAAACCACTTCGACGGCACCAGCACATTTCAACCGGCGAACTTCAAAGCAAACAAAATCCATGACGGGACTCCTCAGAAAAATCTATCTGGAAACCCGACTGAATATCGTGCTTTTCAGTCTGGGTTTGGCCGCCGTGATGGCCCTGCTGACTCGCCTGCTTCCCAAAGTTCTTGGCGATATTGAACGTGTTTTTGAGCAGCTTCCGTTTATCAAACCGATCATCACGGCATTACTGGGGATTGATCCGGGCGATCAATTGACGTCACAAATGACCCAGGCATTTCTGTGGGTTCACCCGACCGTCCTCTCACTTATCTGGGCTCACGAACTGATCTTCTGTTCTCGCATGCCTGCGGGCGAAGTTGATCGCGGCAGTATCGACTTCCTGCTGGGCCTGCCCGTCTCCCGCTGGAAGCTCTACTTCTCGGAAACTGTGGCATGGATCGTCAGCGGCCTCATCATTCTGGGAAGTGGATTTGCCGGACATCTCTGGGCATCGCAAACACTCGGCAGCCAGATGCGACCAACAGCCTATGCCACGGGCTGCGTCTTACTGAATTTGTTCGGCGTCTACCTTGCGGTTGGAGGAATGGCCTTCCTGCTGTCTGCTGCGAGTGACCGGCGTGGTCGAGCCATCGGAGTCATGTTTGCTGTCCTGCTGGTCTCGTTTCTGCTGAATTTCCTGGCGCAGTTTCTGGAATCAGCCCGAAGTTTTTCGGTGCTCAGCGTGATTGAATATTATCGTCCTGCAGAGATCATTCGAACCCAGCAGTTCCCAATCGAGAACATGGCCACGCTGCTCATACTTGCAGTTTGCACGTGGCTGGCAGGTGGAATGATCTTTGCGCGACGCAGTATCTGTACGGTGTGACGTCACGCGTGCGGCAGTCGTTCAAAGTTGAGGCGGACAGTGGGAAACAACGTGCGACCCTGCCATCTGACAGTCTGTACGATACTCCGTCGCATAAACATCGGATCTGGTTCATGCTGTCACTGACGGAAACGATCGAAATTGCAGCCGTCGTCACCGGAGCGGTCTACGGTGTCCTGTTGGCTCGTCGACACGGCATGGATTTTGTCGGAGTCTTCTCGGTGTCATTCATGACGGCCTTTGGTGGAGGCACACTTCGAGACGTACTGCTTGACCGTCACCCGCTGTTCTGGATTCGTTTTGAACATTATCCGGTCCTTGTCTTCATCGTGTGTGCGATCACGTCGCTGATTCGGCGTACTCCCGGCTGGCTTCACAAGTCGCTGAACCTTCCCGATGCGCTGGGACTGGGATTGTTCAGCGTTGCAGGGACGCAGGCAGCGCTCGACTGTGGAACATCCGGATTTGTCGCCATCATTTTCGGAGTCATCACCGGCACGTTTGGCGGAGTCATCGGGGACATTGTGTGCAATGAGATCCCCAGCCTGTTCCGACCACATACACCACTGTACGCCACATGCGCCTTTACAGGAGGTCTTGTCTACGTGACCGCTATTGGCCTTCAGGTTCCCGCCGAAGTTGCCTCGGCCGTCAGCATCTCAATGATCGTCCTGCTGCGGCTGATCGCTCTGAAGTGGAATATCTGCCTTCCCGGGATGTAAACTGACGCGTCCCACGCTGACAGTTCGACGCAGAAGTGCAAAGACGGCAATCCACGGTCTGTCCGTCGCTCGGCAGCGTTTCCGTTCGATATCACAGAGTACGCATGGTTCACTCCATGCAGGAAGGCATACACGATGACTAATTTGTCGCTACCGACAAGTGTTTCGAACGTGAGTGGAGCCGGCTTTTACACGTTTCACGCGGAAACTGCGGCGAGCCGGAACCGTGGGCTGAAGCTTTCCGCGCTGTTTGCTGCTCTGCTATGGGCCTCGTCGCTGCAGGCCGTCGAACCTCAGCAGGCAACGATCGAGCAAACAATGAAACAGGCAGCCGAATTCTATCACAGAAAGGTCGCCACTCACGGCGGTTACGTCTATCACTATTCCCTGGATCTGAGTCAGCGATGGGGAGAAGGTGAGGCCACGAAAGATCAAATCTGGGTTCAGCCGCCCGGGACTCCCACGGTTGGCCTGGCTTACCTGGCGGCATTTGATGCAACCAAGGACCGCTTCTACCTAGATGCCGCCACCGACTGCGCCAAAGCGCTGGTTTATGGACAGGTGCGTTCCGGTGGCTGGACGAACTGCATTGACTTTAATCCCAGGGGAGAACGAACATCGACGTATCGCAACGGTCGTGGGAGAGGCAGAAATACGTCTTCACTTGACGACGGACAGACGGCATCGGCTCTGCTGCTGCTTATACGGACAGATGCAGCACTCCGGTTTCGGGATTCCGAAATTCATGAAGCCGTCTTGTTTGGCCTCGATGCGTTACTGGCCGTGCAGTATCCCAATGGAGCATTCCCGCAGGTTTGGGATGATGATCAAAACCCAACACCTCCAATCCGCAAAGCAGAATACCCGCAATATGACTGGCGAACGGAAGGGCGAATCAAGAATTACTGGGACATGTACACACTCAATGATAATGTTCCGGGCTATGTCCTGAATGCTCTGGAAGCTGCGGCGCAGGTGTACGAAGATGACCGTTTCATGGATTCCATTCGGCGACTGGGAGACTTTCTGATTCTTGCTCAAATGCCTGATCCTCAACCCGGATGGGCGCAACAGTACAACTACGACATGAATCCGATTTGGGCTCGAAAGTTTGAACCGCCTGCTGTTTCGGGAGACGAAACGCAGGAAGCCATTGAGACGCTTCTGAAAATCCATTTGCTGACCGGCGACTTAAAGTATCTTGCCCCTGTTCCCAGAGCACTGAAGTATCTCGAACGTTCTGAATTGCCGGATGGCCGGTTGGCACGCTACTACGAATTGCAGACGAACCGACCGCTGTATATGGAACGCAGCGGTGATCGCTACAGTCTGACTTACGATGACACAAACCTGCCGGACCACTACGGCTGGAAGACAGAGGCCCGAATCACCGAATTGCAGGACAAGTATGAAGGTCTGCTGGAACAGGCGAAAATCCGTGCATCTCCGCCTCAGGTTGACGATGCTGCCTCGACTGTTCCATCTGCCGAAGTGGAACGACTCCTGCGCGATCTTGATGATCAGAATCGCTGGGTCAGTGAATTCACCGGCGAGAGGTTGGTCGGACAGTTGAAGCTTCCTGTGGGAACCAAATATCTCAGCAGCGACGTTTTCAGCAGAAACCTCACGACACTCAGCCGATACCTGCAGCAAAAGCAGGCTTCGGAGAGAACTCGCTAAGTGTTGATCGCAACTCGACACTCACAACTACCGCCGGAAAGCAGTAACGCGGGGAGGACAATCGGATTCAGTCCCGTGGCGGCTTCGGATCACCCAGTGAGTCAGAAGACGCATTCAGCAAACTGTTCCCATTCTTTGCAGTGACGCGCGATGGCTTTGAACGCGTGGAACATGCCCTCTAGAATCCGCAACTCTCGACTGAGAAGCCTTGTGAAAGCTCAGTCCCGCCCTCATGTTATTTGCTGTGACCACAGAGGATTCTCAGGCCCATGAAAGCCGTTGCCGTCAAACCAGGCACTCCGAACAGTGTCCATCTTGCCGAACTGCCAAAGCCATCTGTCACCGATGTTCCGAACGGTCGTGGTGTGCTTGTCAAAACTCTGAAGGTCGGAGTCGACGCGACCGATCGCGAAATCAACGACGCGCTCTATGGAAACGCGCCTCCGGGATATGACTTTCTGGTCATCGGTCATGAATGCTTTGGAATCGTTGAAGAAGTTGGACCGGCCGTGACTCGAGTCAAGCCGGGCGATTACGTCACCTGTACAGTACGCCGCCCCGGCAAGTCGATCTTTGACAAGATTGGCCGATCAGACATCACCAGTGAAGAAGAGTACTACGAACGTGGCATTAACCTGCTGCACGGCTATCTGACGGAGCACTTTGTCGACGACGAAGAATTCATGGTGAGAATTCCGGTTGGGCTCAAACACCTTAACGTGCTGGCAGAGCCCATGAGTTGTGCGGCCAAAGCCGTGGAACAGGCGATGCTGGCCCAGAAACGGCTGCAGGTCTGGGAACCCAAGCGAGCATGGGTAACCGGGGCAGGGCAGATTGGTCTGCTGTCGACTCTGGTCCTGCGACTTCGAGGCATGCAGGTGTTCACGCTGGCTCGCGGAAAGAAGCCCAACCTGAAAGCAGAAATTTCAGAGGGTCTGGGGGCAACTTATGTCAGCACGTCTGAAGTTTCGCTGAAGGAACTGGCCCAGGAACACGGCAAGCCGGACCTGATCATCGAAGCCACCGGCAGCAGTGCCATCGCATTCGAGTGTATGGAAGTGCTGGGACACAACGGATGCATTGTGTGGACGAGCATCACAGGTGGCCAGCGAAAGGTGGACGTGCCGAGTGACCAGGTGAATCTGAACTGGGTTCTGGGTAACAAGCTGCTGGTCGGTTCTGTGAATGCCAACTTCCGACATTTTGAATCCGGAATCGCTGACCTCGCTCTGGGCGAAGTCACTTACCCCGGCGTTCTGCAGAAGATTCTCACGACACCGG
>JAGQPY010000036.1 GCA_020426485.1 Planctomycetaceae bacterium | reverse complement strand
TCATGGTCCGGGCAGCGTCGGCAATCTGTTCGTCGACAACAACATCAATGTCGAAGACGGAGCTGCGGAAGACGAGGACTTTGATCTGGCTTAATACACGCCTTGTGTCACTTCCAATCAAATGAAAAAGGCCTCTGGTTTAACCAGAGGCCTTTTTTTACTGGAACAAATACCAATCCCGACTTAGAGCAGATTTCCCGCGGCATTGTGGGCGTTGTGAAAGCGAACGGTCGGCAGACTCGCCCGCAGCGTCAGTATTCTCGTTCTTCGCCCTCAATGCGCGATTGAAGCTCGTCTCGTTCCCGCCGAGTCACTTCAAGGTCGAACATCAAATACTTCACATCCAGACGCAGCTGAGAAAGTGCTTCCTGAACAATGCCCAGAATTCGACGCCTGCGCAGGACGGACTCAGTGACCCTTTTGTACGCGGCTTGAATCTGGAGACTCTCGGAACCAGATAAAGAACTGATCAATTCACCCAGTTCCTGAAGCTCCAGGGGAAGATCATTGTCTGCCTGGTCCTGAAATCGCTTGGGAAAACTCATTGGAGGGGATCCTGTGAATTTGAAGAAAGCAGAGGGGGCTGCCTCACTCAGCAAATTGTCACAAGGCAAACCGGGTCGTCGCAACTGAATACCATGACGGTGCCAAAAATATGGACCATCAACAGTTACAAGCCCTAAAAACATAAAAACCGCGAAAGCCACCCCAAAACGCCCATGCACCCCAAGTCTCTTTCACAACACCGTTCAGTGTAAACCGGAGGCCGCAGATGACCTCCCCGGTTAGCGACGAATTTGCTAGTCTTGAAACTTCAGTGACCACGAGTTCATGAGGCGAGCGGCCTCAACGAAGAACCAATGGCGTAAGCTTGCAGCTTGCCACCCCCCAATAGGCAGGCTGAAAGCTTACATCGCAGTGTGTTTTCAATGACCACTCGTCTAAGTGTGGAACGCCGTACTGTCTTCCTGCGAAATCGAACGCGAGCCCAATCAATCAGCCTGGCCTGCGCTGATCAAAAATCAGCGTCCCTTCTTTTGCACCAGCAAAACCTCATGTTGCCATCTGAGAACAGATTTCGAATGTCTGGCTGTACTGGCCCCGAAGAGATACCCAAGGTGGCATTCACTACCCCCATAGAGATTTCTGTGAAATCAGTAAGTTCGCTTCATGAGCGGAAACCATACCTGTGGCATAGAAATTCCGGTCGCTGGACCTCTTCCCGCCCAGTCAGTCCGCTGGCGAGCCGGTTTCTTCAGATTATTGGACTATCGTTCGTTTTCACGGCGTGCGGGAGCGTGAAAGCTGACGTCGTTTCCCCAGGCCCGTGGTCAGCGGAAGACTACTCATCCGACGTATCGGTCCAACCGGTGCGAGACGGTCATGATCGTCACAACGCATTTCACGGAGAAATTCAGAGCCGCGAGGATTTTCAACGACTCAGACTCGTTCAACCCCAGCCGCCCGCTCGTGTCGTCGAAGATTTTCGTGCGGTGATCGCTGTCAGATCTTCGGTCACCGGATTGAAAGCAGCGTTAAGAATGGTGCTTCCACATCACATTGATCCAAGGTCCGGAAAACCGCTCGTAACGTATATCGCAGGTGATCACTACCGGACATCAGGGGCCGATGAGCTTCTGAGCGCTTCCGGAAGTCCCGAATCGGTTGAGAAAGAAATCCGTCGACTAAGAACGGAGCTGCATCAACCAGACATCGACAGCTCAGGCGCTTACTTTGATGGCTGCGCATTGCTGATGGAGGTTCATCGGGGACGCAGTGTGGTACACGTCGAAGTAAAATCATACGGCCCCGTAGTAACTCCTTCGAACTTAGAGCGGCCCACCCAAGAAGTCGGTCAGATTGCCCGGGCTCGTGTTCGCGTTGAGCGAGACAGCCTGTTCTTTGAAGGGGAACCGTTTTTTTTGACGATGGTCCCGGACCATGGGGAATCAGCAGAGTTCTTTCAGACCATCGGCATCAACAGCGTCTGGACGCCGGAACTGGACAATGCATCGAGACAGAAGGACATCCGCAACCATCTCCTTGTCGTGGCGACGCCTCCACACCCACAGTTTGATCCGGCGACATTTGATCAGGCGCTGGAATCCCTGCCGCCACTCGATCAGCGATACCCTGTCCCCGACGTCTGGTATCTGGGAACAGGAGTGCTCGCGGATCAGCAAGGCCATCTCGCCGCATGGGGCCGTGAAGTCAGGAGCGCTGACCGGATTTTAAGACGGCCCCTGATGGCTGATGTTGCTTCAGGAGAAGACCTGGCATCGCGGCAATTGGATATTCTGGGAATCAGCCATTGCAAACCCACAGGAAAAACCACGTTCGGGATGGCTCGCAACATAGGATTCCTCAGTCGCCAGAATTCAGCCCACCTGACGTTTCCCTGGGAATGGGTAAACACAGAAGCCCCCGAAGCGATACGCCGATGGAGAAACCTGACGGAGGCAACTCCGATCCATATTGAGCCGGAGCAAATCCTGATTCAGGTTTTGGCAGCCCTGTCTTCCGGTGCCAGGGGAGTCGGCTACTGGAAAAGCCACAGACTGGACGGCAAAGATGCCCAGTGCGCGGAAACAGCCGCTGCAATTGAATTGAGCAACTCTTATATCACGATCCTTCAGACTCTGTTGCTCAAAGGCCAGATCGACGGCCATCTGAATCTGACGACAGACGACTCTTCGGATACAGCCGGATCTCAAAGAGGACGAACATGGGTCGACTCCGCCCTGAATGCGGCGGCAGCAGACCCCGTCGATTACAGAGTCACACCCACCGGACCGGATGCCACCATTATCAACGCGCCAGGCAGAACTCTGGCCCTTGTGAACGTGTGGAATGACTCTGCTCAGTTTGTGCCGGCGGAACTGCATATGCCGAAGGTCTCAATGACGGTTGCGGCGACAGAGACATCTTCAGCAGCGGAGGTTTCATTGTCGAAGGTAACCGGTCTGCAGCGAAAACCGATAGCGGGTGGATTACAGCTTGACCTCAACAACGTCAACATCGTCGCGATTGCCGTCATTGGTTCAGATCCGGGTTTCAGAAAGGAGCTCGAAGGCCAGGTCCATCAACAATCGCGGCGAGCGACGGAACTTCTGTGCCAGCTTGCTGCATCCAAGTCTTTCAGAACACAACAGACCGTTGAGAGAATTGAGGCTTCGGGTGCCCAGACCGATCACCTCCATTCGACGTTGTCTCAAGTCGGCCGTACTGCAGAAGCAGCACTGGCGGCATGGAATTCCGGCCGACTTTCAGACGCTGAAGCAGCAGCCAGTCTCAGCATGCGACTTTGCAGAAAATGTCAGATGCAGGCATGGCTGGACGCGACCAGGAATCTTTGTTCAGCAACCGCCAGCCCACACACACTGAGTTTTTCAACGCTGCCGGACCATTGGCGGATGATCAGTCAACTGACAGCACGAGAGATTCATTCGGGGCTGATCCCCTCAGGAACGTTCGACAATCTGAAAACTCTGTCGCAGGCAGACTGGCAGCCAGTGATCTCAGATCCGGATATGTTCCATGGCGCGATCGACATCGTCTCAGACGATAACAGAAACGGTCATATACTAAGACTGAGAGCATGGCCGCGAGGAAGCTCTGGAGGAGGGGAAGGCGGGCCGACTTCTGTGCTGCTGAAATCACCGTCGATCGCAGTCAAAAAGGGCGACATTCTGGAAATCACGGCCCGAATTCGTATGGGGAGCAACGTCCGCCAGGGCAGTGCATCGCCGCTATTCCTGTTTGACTCCGATTTGGGACCTGACGCATCCGTCACGCCAAGACTTTCAAAAAGCTGGCAATCGATCCGCTTCTACCGGGAAGTATCCTCCGATAACCCGCTGAAGATCTGGATCGGGCTGAACGGCGCAGCGGAAGTCTTCCTTGACGACATCGCGGTTAACGCATTTCGGCAGCCGCAGGTGACAAACCAACCGGAGGGGGCTGAAACACCCGACACCGCTTCTCGTGTACAGGGCGCTGGGTATACATTTCCATCGCTTCCCTGAGAATATCTGTCGACAATAACCTTCGCGAGGGAGGATGGCTTGCAGCGGGATGTCGACACGATACGCTGCGGAGTCGTCGTCTGGACCGGTGGTACGATCCGGTTCCGGAAACCTCAATCGTATGAGGTCAGCACTGTCCGTACCTGCTTAGCCCTCAAGGATTCATCACGATGCCAATTGCAACTCCCGAACAGTATCAGAAAATGCTCGATGCGGCTCAGCAAGGGGGGTATGCCTATCCGGGTATCAATGTGACATCGATTGTCACAATCAACGCTGCACTGAAAGCATTTGCCGATTCAAGATCTGACGGAATTATTCAGTTTTCGACAGGAGCCGGAGAGTTTGCGTCGGGACTGAACGTGAAGGATGCGGTTCACGGTACGATTGTTCTTGCCGAAGCTGCTCATCGCCTGGCGGAAAAGTACGATGTTCTGATAGCCCTGCACACAGATCACTGCCAGCCAAAGAAAGTTGACTCTTTCCTCAAGCCTCTGGTTGAAGCCACAGCGGCACGTCGAGCAGCCGGTCTTGGAAATCTTTTCAACTCGCACATGTACGATGGCTCGGAGCTGCCGCTCGACAAGAATATGGCTCAGAGTCAGGAGCTGCTGAAGCTGTGTGCGAAGAACGACATCATCCTGGAAGTGGAGGCCGGCGTGGTCGGTGGCGAAGAAGACGGTATCGACCACTCAGATATGCCGTCGGACAAGCTGTACACAACTCCGGACGACATGCTGAAAGTCTACGAAGCGTTGAACGGTCACGGTCGCTTTATGTTCGCAGCAACCTTCGGCAACGTTCACGGACACTACAAACCCGGAGCCGTGAAACTGCGCCCCGAAATCCTGCGAGATGGCCAGAAGGCTGTCATGGAAAAGCATGGGAAGGATGCCGAGTTTGATTTGGTGTTCCACGGTGGCTCCGGAACCCCAACGTCACAGCTGCAGGAAACGCTGGACTACGGCGTCGTGAAGATGAATATTGATACGGACACGCAGTACGCATTTACTCGCCCGATTGCCGACTGGATGCTGAAACACTACGACGAAGTGTTGATGGTTGACGGAGAGATCGGTTCGAAGAAAGCCTACGATCCTCGTACCTACCTGAAGCTGGCAGAAGCCGGAGTTGCCACACGCCTTCAGCGAGCATGTGATGACCTGAAGAGTTCCGGGAACACCATCTGCGGCAAAATCTGACCAGATGATTTCGGGAAGAGGATTCGCTCAAAAGGGGCTGGCGGAACACGTCAGCCCCTTTTGTTCGTTCCGGCCGAAGCTGCAGAAAGCAACAATCGTGTTTTGAGTGATGGCGATGCCTCATTCCGCAGGAAGATCAGATTTGGACATGTATCGCCATCGACAAACCATGGTGCGTTGTCATGGGTCAGTACTTGCGATAGGAAATATCCAACGATCGCTGTCCAGTCACCTCTTCGATTTCAGCCAGCCGCAGAGCAACCAGGCGTTCTGTTCGAGCGGAAATCAGCTCCGATTGAAACATCATTCTGCCAACCGTCCAGTCTGGACATTCAAAATGTCCAATCACAACCGTTTCCCCGGTGTGCAGTTTTAGTTCGAACTGCTGGTCATACAGGGGCTCGATTTTTTGTCGGACAGGTAACTGATCACTGGAATCAACGACACTCAAACGAGGCATTCGGTTCCCGTGATAGATTTGTGGCAGGAATCTAAGCAGAACCCATCCATGTCCGTATTCAGCCACTGAGACCTTGAAAACGCAGTGAGCATCGCTGAGCATCGCCCCGGATTCCAACGAAGCAATCTGTTCAGGAGGAATAACAAGTGGGTTTTCCAATGCCGGCAACTCCAAAACGGCCTCACTTCTTTCAGCAATGGCAATAGATGTACCAAATGCTGAAGCTGTGGTTGTACCCGGCGCGCTTCTTCCGTCCAGCTTGGCTTGGTCACGGTCACTGGCAGCAATCACATTTTCGCCACGAATCAGGCTTCCCAGAGCCCAGGGAATTGTCGTCCCGGAGACACCAACACGAATGCCGCTGGCGTTCAAACGACGGCGGTCCTGAGGATCCATCAGTCCACTCTCGTCGAGTTCTTCCCAGGCAAGTTGACGCATTCGCTGGTCACTGGCCGGTGCGGAAACGATGGACGTTTCAAGCCGTACAACCTTGCGAACCGGCAAAGCTTCCTCGAAACTCTGCCTCTGTGTTCGAGTCAGTTTCGAATCCGAGGAATTAAGTGAAACCAGCAATTCTGACGGTGTCAACAGTGCGCAGCCGGTCGTGCAGAAGCACAGCGTAAACATCAGATTGCGGCTGCAGCTCGGCATGAGGTTGAGAATTCCGGAAGAGCGAGAAACCGGATGTCGACGTGCGGCACCTGAACAAGACAGAGACGCAGGCTTGCCGCAGCCGCTGTGACCGGTTCAATGAAGGCTAAAATCCACGTGGACACCGGTCAACATCAGTGAACTGCCAGGATGCTGCCCTCAGAAGATCAGCAATACAGTCCCACTCTTGTCTGGAATGGAAGTGAGAGATCAGATGCACAACAGGCCAGAAATGCCGGTTTTTCGCGTTGGAGAAGGGCATGATCTCCACCGAACGATCGAAGGGCGACCTCTGATTTTGGGGGGAATCCGAATTGAATGCCACTTTGGGCTGGATGGACACAGTGATGCTGACGTCCTGCTCCACGCTGTGACGGACGCCGTCCTGGGAGCAACGGCGCAGGGCGATATTGGTGAGTGGTTTCCAAATACGGACGAGAGATGGAAGAATGCCGATTCCAGGCAGCTTCTGAAGCATGTCTGGAAGCACGTTACCTCCGAAGGATGGCAGCTTGTCAATCTTGATTGCACGATCACGGCAGAACAGCCTCGATTAACTGCATGGAAATCAGCGATTCGAGACAGTTTGTGCGGTTTGTTCGAGGCCGGCAGCGATCAGATCAACGTGAAAGCGAAATCGGGAGAACGGGTCGGTCCCGTTGGGCGACTCGAAGCGATCTCCGCCGATGCTGTTGTGCTGCTCTCAAAAACGCCGAAGAACTGACAAGACCTCGATGACAATTCGGAAAGATCGGGGAAGAACAAAAAACAGCAGGGATGTCGGATGTCATTTTCTCTTCCTTCCAACCCGGATCACGGTGTGCGGGATCGGTATCTGGGAATCGACCCGGGGCTCAACCGAACTGGCTATGCCATTATTGAAAGGCGCCCGGATGGGCCCAGACTTATTGAAGGGGGAATCCTGAAATCATCGCGACAATCTCCACTCCATAGCCGGGTCCACGAAATCGCCAGAGGGCTGAGAGAAGTTCTTGAGGAACTACAGCCCGAAGTGGCGGCGATCGAACAGTTGTTTTCGCATGTTCAGCACCCACAAACGGCATTACTGATGGCGCATGCTCGCGGAGCGATTCTGCTGACGCTTTCGGATGCTGCCATCCCTATCGTCAACTACACGCCGACGCAGATTAAACGTATGTTGACCGGTAGCGGGAAAGCACCAAAGGAGCAGATCCAGCATGCCGTCAAGCTTGAGCTACGACTGGATACGGTTCCCGAACCAAACGACGTGGCAGACGCCGCTGCCATTGCACTGTGTCTGTACCATTCCGTCAGATTTGCGGCATAAAGTGCTGTTTCGCGATTTCAGAATGCCTCTACAATCCCGCTCAATCTGACAAGAATATCCCCTTCGGGGCAAAGTCGGTCCCGCCACGCAACAGGTGCGCCATTGATAACGCGAATTACTGGAAAACTGTCCGGGCTGACCGATGTCTGTGCCTTTGTTCGGATCAATGGTTTCGAATATGAGGTGCTGATTCCCGATCTCGTCCGCCGTCAGCTTCAGGGCAGGATTGATGAAGAAGTCAGTCTTCGCACGATCGAATATCTGGACGGCAATCCTCAGCAGGGCCGGCTGACACCTCGGATCATCGGATTTGCCAGCGAAGCGGAGAAGGAGTTTTTCGACCTCATCTGTTCCGTTGATGGAGTGGGTGCCAAGAAAGCACTTCGAGCAATGGTCAGGCCGGTTCACGAAGTCGCAACTGCAATCGAAGAACGCGACATCAAGCAGTTGAGCACGCTGCCTGGTATTGGTCCCGCCGTGGCAGAGCGAATCGTAGCCAAGTTGCGAAGAAAGATGGCGAAGTTTGCGCTGATGGTCCCCAGCGACCTGCCGGAATCCGCTGAACCGGATGTCCTGCTTGAAGCTTACGAAGCTCTGATCAGCGTTGGACACACGGCTCAGGATGCCATGGCAAGGATCGAGTTGATTAAGACCAGTGGGAAGAAGTTCAAGTCGGTCGAAGACGTGCTTGCGGAAATCTACCAGCGACAACGTGGCTGATTTGCTTACTCATGGAACTGACAAAACGGGGCAGCGGCTAACCAACAGAGCGGAAAAAGCGAATGCCAACAGCGACATCCATCACGTTTGTATGTGTTGGCCCAGTCATAAGAAGCCCGTTCGTGGCAGCAAAGAAAGAGTAAGCATCATTTCGACTGAGATATGATTCCGGGCTCAGATCCTGGTCAATCATTGCCCTAATCACGGCAGAATCAGCAATCGCACCAGCGGCATCTGTGGGACCATCTTCTCCGTCCGTCCCTCCGGATAAAAGCACAATGTCAGACCATTGATCCAAATCCTGACATGTGGCAATCGCACCAAGCACGACTTCCTGATTCCGTCCACCTCGGCCTCGTTCCCCTGATCCTGTGAGCCGAACGGTCGTTTCTCCGCCCGCAACGAAGCAGATTCCTGAGGTGTTCACATCCGCGATTTCAGAAATCATCGCTGATCGCAATCGCTCCCGCAGAAACTGACCATGTCTTCGAGCTTCACCAACACTGTTGGAACCAAGACTCACCGATGTGTATCCGAGTTTCTCTGCCTGCTGAAGAGCGGCCGCCAATGCATCGGCATTTGAACCAATGACTTTGACAATCGACTCTGGCATTGGCCGATCCGGCCTCTGACGATCGATACAGGCTGTTATGCGAGCGGCCATCGATTCGTAGAAAACAGAAGGGAGTTCCGTTCGAGCGGGATCATACCTTTCCGCAATTTGAATCACCGAGCGGACATCTGATGGACCAATCACGGTTGGCCCGGACGCAATCAGGTGCACTGGATCATCAACGATGTCAGAGATGATCAGTGTGATCACAACCCCGGCACGACAATGACGGAGCAGGCCCCCATTCTTCACCTCAGACATCTGTGACCGAACCTGGTTGAGTTCCTGTATAGGTGCTCCTGCAGCTGCAAGAAACTGCGTGACCAGCAGCTTGTCGTTCAGTGAAAACGGCGCCGAAGGGCAGGGCAGCAAGGCGCTGCCACCACCGGAAATCAACACGAGACAAATGTCGTCAGCGGAAAGCGACGAAACTCGCTGCAGTATTTCTTTGGTTCCCGCAACACCTTCCGGTGTCGGCTCGTTGAGGCCAGCCGGACGAGCCGCGTGTAAATGAACATACGGGATCTGCCGGACACAATCCTCCGGTACATTCACCCAGCCACTAAGTGACACTGATTCGGACAGCGTTCCAAGTGCCTCAACAGCCCCGGCAGCCATGCCGGCCCCGGCCTTACCAGCCCCGACAATCTCAATCCGACCGACTCGTCGAGTGTCAAATTGCCGCCCACAGATCGACAGACTGTCGCCATGAATGGAGATGCACCGCCGGACGAGTGTGTCTGAGCGGACAGCATCAACGCCTGCCTGCCAGATTTCTTTTGCGTGCTGACGATGGATGAGAGCCATGAACAATCTCACCTGAGGATGTCTTACTCCGATTGAACTCAACTTGGAATTCACGCTCACCGGGCTGTTCCGGCTCTGATGGAGGCTTCAGGAGTGCAGCAGAATGAAGCGCAAAAAACAACCCTTGCATGTTGGTGCAAGGGCTGTTGAAGTCCGATTTCGAGTAATCTCAGCACCCCTCAGGCACTCGGCCTGAGTTGAGCATAAGCGGTCAGGATCTCGTAAAGGTCTGCTGACATGCGGATTCGCTCGTCTCCAAAATCGGACAGCCAGGAGCTGTCCCGAAGAATGGCATGGCTCACAGTTCCGCAGAATGTATCGAAATCCATCGATACCTCATCACGCATCGAACTTTCGCTCGAGGTATCATCATCGCCCACAAAAAGGCGCAGCTTGGATCGCATCAGTTCTCCCTTCCCAATGCTGATGTCACAGTCATCAGTAATGAACGTGAAGCCTCGTAAACTTCCTTCATCAGCGATGAACTGCGTCTCGTATTCCTCCGTGAGGGTATTTATCGGGAGGTCCGATTCCGCGCCTTCATCCCAAATGACAGTCTGTGAAGTAAAATCGTCCGGGGAAACCAGCAGCTGCTTTAACGATTCGGCAGAATGTGAAGGCACCGGTTTGTAGAAAGGAAAAAACAATGCGCGACACGACAAACCGGCTCAAGATTCCGTCATCCGGTCCGGGCAATAAGCTGAACTGTGACCCGACCTGCGAGAAGACAGGCAAGAGAGGGCATCTATCCGGTTTCTAAGGAAAGAATCATTCTGAAGGGTCATTGTGCCGATGGTTAGCGATAACACGTATCAGCTGTTGGCGAATTCCAGTGTCGCAGATGCACGCGCCTCCACAGTGTGAACGCCCTGCAGTGGCAAGTGCGACGATCCAACAGGACGACATTCCCATGAAGCAGATCATTCTCGTTCTCTTGCCAGTTCTTCTGGTCCGGCAGTTTGCGCCAACTGCGATTGCTGCAACGCGGGTCACCGTCGCCGGCGATGTCCCTGCGCCGCAAACATGCGAAGTAGCAGACGGAAATCCTGCCTGCACAAGTGATGTCCTTGAAGCATGCGGAGTGAAGGCTCCGCGGGGAAATGCGCTGATCTTGCGTGGTTCACCGCTGAGACCTGTTTCAACGGACGTTATCTCCTCCGGAACCGAGAGAGGCTCTCAACTGACGGATGGCGATGTCGTTATCTTCCGAGCGACGTCGCAGAGAATTGTCGGAGAATCAAATGTTGTCATTAAACACTCAGGCAGGTGCGACATCGTTTCGTTCTCCCAGCCGACGATTTCACTGACGTCGCTTACCAGCGACGGAATGTCAGGCGGTGCGACCGCTGTCCGGATCACCCGCACCACATGGGGCAGTGCGTCCTTTGTTGAAGTGACCCCGGAGACGACTCTGGAACATGGTGATGTCGTCGATTACTCGGCTACTAACGCTGGAATCGCCGTTTCGGAGAACTTTCAGTTGGCAGACCTGAGGCTTTCACAGCCTGAATTCCGCCAACAATCAGAACTCGACTCGATTACCAATGAAGAGCAGTCCGGCTCAGAATGCCCAATGCTCAGCATCATCCCAACATCCTCCGAGACAACAACAAGCACTCAGGAACTCAAACCGATTTCTCTGACAGAACCCATTCAGATGGAGCTCATTCCGGAAACACCATCAACGAACGACGAAAACCGTTTTCGACAGGCATCCTTTCCCGGTCCCGCGGATGACACCGCCGAACAGCTGGCGACGTTACCGGCGACCGCCGCGAGTGAATCGGGAATGATCAATATACTTTTTGCATGCGGTCTGCTTCTGGCATGCGGCCTGATCGTTGTCGGGTGGATGAAGACTCAGCAGGAACAGCAACTTGAGCTCAATGTGAAGCCATTCGCTCAGAGGGCGCTGGATTCCGAAACCGGCCTGAATCAGGAGGCTAAGCATCTCGGAAAGACGAGTGCCGGATTGCAGTTTGACCAGAAAACCCCAATCGCAAATGCAACGCCTCTGGTCACGACAAATCTGATGTCCGGTGAATCAGATTCGGAAATGAACCGGGAAGAAGCTTCGACAATAAACGTTCAGCCGATGGACGTCGAGAATACCCATTGCATAAACAGCTTTGAGGCAGAGCGAAACCATGAAGCACGAGAACGTGCAAAAATGAGCAATGAAGCCCTTGTCGGTGTCAACGAATGGTTTGGTGGACAATGGCAGTCAAAGGGCGATTTCTCACCCGCCGACATGGAAACCTTCTGCACCTCCGATGCCGACACTCCGGTGGAGGAATCCTTCGCCGCGGTAACAGAGGTTCAGCCTGAGCCGTCGGAAACACCGGTCGCAGAACCAGCATGCGAGGTCGAAGCAGTCACCGAAGGTTGGGGGGATCTGGAAGACCTGATTCAGAATCGCCTGCCATTGAACCTTCAGACGACCGATTTGCCGTTGCGAATTTCCCTCTACGGTCGCCCCATGGGCCCGCGACGTCTGCGAGTCGATCAGGCTCACGGCCAGATCGCGCCACCTCACATGGTCGCTGCAATGAGCAGGCAGCGCCCCAGTGAAATGGCGGCCGCACAGTCCGGGCCTGTGCAGAGTGAGATCACGAGTCGCACAAACAGTCGCAAAGAAAAGAATTCATCCAGCGGTGTGGACCTCGGTCGACTGGATCGGGCACTCAACTCTTTGCAGGAAAATTCAGAGTCATGATGACGTCAATTGATTTTGGAAGTTATGAGATTCGCTGCGCATTCCGCGACCGGACCGACGTGAAGTGCCTGTCGCTGCGTACCGAGCGTTCAGAGTATGCAATTCTTCCCAGTCAGGATACCTACCGATCGACATTGTCCGACCAGCATATTTCCTACGCAGACTGCGATGACAGCATTGTCGTCTTCGGTTCTCGAGCATCAAAGGTACGGTGGTTGAGTCGCATTCCGTGCGCTCCGCTGTTCAGTGATGGAATGGTTCCCACTGATGATGCTCCTGCGCGGCAGATACTGAATATTCTGACCAAAGCAATGTTGCCGACGAGAGCCGGAGATCTTCGTGAATGCTGGTTTACTTCTCCCGGTGGATCCAGTTCCACGAACATCGAATTCCTCAGTCGCCTCATTCGAATGCATGGTTTCGTCCCGCACCACTGCAACTCCGGAGAAGCAGTGATGTTGTCTGCCGGCAGCGACAATCAATTTACCGGAATCTCGATTGTCATGGGGGCGGAAACGTGTCAGATCAGCATCACTCGATACGGCATTGACCTGGCCTCGGAAACACTTCACGTTGGGGGGAACTGGATTGACACGGAGCTGGCAAAGCAGTTTCGTATTCAGGTCTGGGATGACAACGGGGCCTGCTACCTGGACCTGAACGAAGTGAGAGACTGGAAGCATGACCCGGAAAGGCATCTCCGTAACGCAGTCGATGAAAAAGAAAGAGTCCTTGCAAGACTTTACGGCGTTGTGCTGGACCAGATCGCAAGAACAGTCAAGTCGCTTCTTCGCACAGTTTCGGTGATTCCAGCGATGAAGGGTCTGAGACTCAACGTGGTCTGTGCCGGTGGGCCGGTACAGGTCAACGGCTTTTCAAGTGGACTCACGGAACGATTCGTCGACAACGATATCGCGGACAGGATCGTATCGATCCGCATCGCACCGGATCCGTCAACGGCCGTCGTTCGCGGCCTGCTTATTCAGGGAGAACTGCACCGACGACGTGAAGGTGAAAGAAAGGTTGCCTGAAAAACAACTGCACCCGTCTCCCGGCTGGCAAGCGGCGCCACGGCAGATTTCTGCAAAGCCACCCCTGAATCAGAAAAGGGCAGGGCAGCCTGAGGTTCTGCACCTCGCTAAGACCTGCGGACCAGGCAGCAGGAATTCCACCGCGAAAGATTCCGCGCAATCGTGGGCGTCAATCTGAGCGACCGACCGGAATAGTGACGGCACAGACTACATTCGGTCCATGAATCGGATGAACTCAACCTCCAGTCGAGCGACATCTCCAAAGACATCTTTGAAGTCGCTTAACCTTTCCTTTGGCGAATACTCTTTTAGTGGGTCTCGTCCCGCCAGCAGTTGAAGGTATTTGACGAGATCCTGTCGCCGCGAGGGGTTTTCCAACAGAAAAAATGTGAAGGCCCATGCCTCGCTGTAGGAGTTGAGGGTTTCCCGATAGAAGAAATCGTCCGATGCGACCAGCAGCGCCAGATTGCCGCTGTGCCGAGACGGCCGATGACGTTCCTGGAACCAGACAGCCCGCTCGGTGTTGATCCGGCCGTCAAGCAGTTGCCGCCCCGAACGCGAACGCATTCCAACAGGCTCGAGAACCGTCGCCAGTCCCTCTGAGATCCACACGGGAGTGCCACCTAACCGGGAGTGTATCCCGATGTTGTAGCTCACCTGGTGAGTTGTTTCGTGAACGATTGTGTTGTGCGTATCCCCGGAGATTTTCGCGAGACTGCGAGCAGACGAAGTCCATCGCGGATTGAGATTCAGCTCAGAAGAGACCGGGGCGGCCCCGGAAACCAATGCCGAATCGTCGTACAAGGCAACCCGATTTGTGTTGAGCGAGTAATAGCCTCGAAGGGTCGGTGACGGAGGTACGTGGTCGCGGTAGCAGTAACTGAAAAATTCTGCCTGAGTACCGAACACAACAGCCACCAGTGGCACCTCCGGCGGCCTGACATCAAATCTCCTGACTCGATAAAACTGTTCGACATCACGGTAGATGCTTTCAAACAGCTGACCATACTGCGACGCTTTTCCGACGGGAGCGCAGACAAGATAGTGAGTTGTACCGGCAACCTCGTATCGGCCAGGAAACTCCCTGAGCAACTCGTCCCGCAGGACGCTGATCGAAGCAGGCGTAAAACGTTCCGCAAGCTTTTCAAATTTGTTCAGCGAAGCCACCGGAATACTAACCAGCTTTCCCTGTCGGTCCATCAGGCAGCAGGTGCTGGCCGTCAGAGCAACAATCTTTCCTTCATAGCTCTGCCGACCGTCACCAACTCTGATCAGTCCACTGTCGGCGCCAGCGCGAGTGGCAATCAGATTGAGCGTTAGGGCAACGATGAAACTTTGCAGAATCAGGGTGATGAAGCGGTGTCGCGACTCGAGATACAAAGACCCAGTAGCTGAGACCCCATCCCTATGCTGTCGGTTGTTCGAGTTGCTGAGTTTGTCTTTTGCCCACTGCAAAGCTTCGGTCTTCCTTTAGGCCCCGTAGACTTGATCCAGTGAATGTCATCACCGGAACAGCCACAAAAGCGTCAGAAACGACCGGGAAAAATGGCTGCAAAGTCAATCTAGCTCGCTGAATTTGTCAGGACGGCAAAAGAAGAACATTTGACGCAACAGGCAACGCTCACGGGACTTATACAGTGCCTCAGCCCCGCAGGAATGTACTTAACGATGTCGGATGGGTGCACAGTCGCCGAATCAACCCATATTTTCGGTACAGGCCGCAGCACAACTACTGCCGAGAGAGCTTTCGGAGCCAGTTTGCGGCTCTGGTTGCAGGAGTCCGGAACAGCGAATTGAGGGGAACAGAATTCCAGTGATCAGCGTCTGGAGATGTATCGGTCGACAATTTTTCAGTTTGCGCCGACACGGGTGATTTCTCTGTAACTGACATCAGAGTCTCCTGATTCTCCGATGATTCAGGAGTCAGATTATACGGCAACTGACTGAGCAACCTTCGACGACGAGTTAACTCCGCGGAGGTCATGACCGTCTGCATGCGGTGCTCACGGTCGAGGAGGGAAAGAAAGGCGTCAAACTCCGGAGAATAGCAGTACCTGTTCGTGTTCGGCGACGCGTGGTTTGCGTTGACGGTAGGAGTTTCACCAGATCGGAGTGCAGCCGTTGGGGTCTCCGATTGAGTGTTCATCTTTCTTGGAACCCGCAACCTCTTTAGCCGACGTCCATCTGCATCCGCGTCAGATGTCAGCACAGGCGGTTCATCGAACTCAGTCCGGAATCGAGTGTGCTCCATCCAGCAGGTGAGTTCTTCTGCAACCTCTGCTGCTGTTCGGATTCGAGCGCTGCGTTGTTTGATCAGCATGCGGCGAATCAGATCCAGCAACTGTTCAGGCACATCGGTTCGAAGGTCACGAATGTCTCTCGGATCACGCGTCTGGTGTGAAAGGATTCGCTGAGCCAGATTCCCATCAGGGAAGGGCGGCCGACCGGAAAGAACAAAGTAAAAGGTACACCCCAATGAATAGATGTCTGCACGAGCGTCGGCGATGTGACTGTCGACAGCCTGCTCAGGCGCAAGGTAATCGGCCGTCCCCAGAATCCGTTCATTGAACTCTCGCGTGAGATTTTCGTCCTGTTGATTTTCCAGGAAACCCGCCAGACCTAAGTCCAGGACTTTGACCGTCCCGCTGTCTGTCAAAAAGATGTTGCCCGGCTTTACATCACGATGAACCAGATTTGCTCGATGAGAGTATTCCAACCCCAGAGCAGCCTGCCGAATGACGTCCACCGCCAGTCGAATGGTCAGCGGACCATTTTCAGTGACCTCAGCGAATAGGTCCCGCCCTCTCAGAAGCTCCATTGCCATGAAGTACGTTTCGGTGCCATTCTCCGAAGCGTTTTGAAGCTCGAAAACACGGATGATGTTTGGATGCTTCAGCTGTGAGGCAACCCTGGCTTCACGCAGGAATCGAGGCAGATACGATGACTCACCAACCTTCGCCGGCGGCAACACTTTAAGAGCCCGTATGTCGCCGGAATCCACATGCTCCGCAACGTACAGAGAACTCATACCGCCCCGAGCGAGGTGAGAAAGAAGGCGATAGCTGCCCAGAAAAAATCCGCGATGCTTCCCCAGCAGCAGCTTATCGATCTGCCATTGAGTCAGCAGGCCGCGGGACGTCAGGTGCCTTGCAAATGTCTGAGAATCAACGATGGATTCCGGGCAGACACGCAGCAACTCACGCAGTGAATCACGGTCCAGCAGACCTGACTGCACAATAAGGTCGCAGAAATTTTCAAACGGAGATACCGGAGTCACGACGATGGATCTTCGAAAAGGCAGCCCGAAAGTTATTGGAGCAGAAGACCGACTCCTTTCGCAACACGCTCACTGATTTCCATCTCAGCCAGAACGAGAACATTCCTCAGGAACGACAGTTTGTGAAGCGTTTCCAAAACGGTTTGTTCCGCCCATGCCACTTCTGAACACTCGCTGGTGGCTGCTCAAAACACGCATGATTTGAACTTCAGTCGGAATGATCTGAAACCGCGACTGATGATGGACGGCGTAGTCAGGAAAACCGCTGCGTTTGCAGGGGAAATACAAAATCAAATGGGTAGTTTCCCGAAGCGCTCCCAGTGTATGATCGGAAGAAGCAGAGCTGTCGCGACGAAGTATTCTCGGAAAGCCGAAGATTCCTTATGTGTGGCCAGACAGCCAATCCTCATTTAATCGCGTTAGCCAGCAATCATGGAATAATCGACTTGATGCTGCACGACGGAAGAACATCGACAACAGGTACGTCGGGGCTTCGGCCGGAATGATGCTCTGCGGAAATCCGAGTAACTGTCTCATGGGAACCCGAATTAAAAGTCACCAAACACCGCGCCCCGGAAAACCAGATGCAGCAGCGATCAGCACCGCGAATAATCATCAGTGATTGAGAGCCACTGACAAAACCGGGACTGGCTCCCGCAACGAGTCAGAAATCCTGCGGAATCTCCGTGGGAAAGGGTGCCTGTCCCGGTTTTGTCAGCGGCTTCTGGGTTTGTGACATAAGTGAGCTAAGACAGCAGTGACAGTAACGGAAGCATCGCAGAATCAGGATATAACAGTCGACCAGAGAGATCCGATGAATGCTGATGAGAGCAATCGCGACTCCGCTGAATCCGAACAGTTTCGTGCGAAGCTGAATCGCACCCTCGGAACAGCATTTTTTCTACTGGCAGGCATGATGTCTGTGGCAATATTCGTTGATCGCTGGACGACCCTCAATTTGCGAATGCCGAGAGCATGGTATGTTTCGCGAGCCTTTCATCTGCCACTGACAGCAAGCCTCTGCTTTCTGGGCTGGAAAGTCAGTGCACTGGGAAAACCGAAACGACACCACCAGCCCGTCTTCGATACCGTTGTGGTCTACACACGGCGTGACTGTGAACTGTGTGATGAAGCGATTGAGGTGCTTCAACAACACGGCGATTTTTTACCGACGGTGTCTGAGGTGGAGATCGACGAGAATCCAACGCTCATCGATGCCCATGGCAACTGGGTTCCGGTCGTCGAAATTGACGGCAGGATCAGGTTTCGGGGGAAAGTCTGCCCGGTCCTTCTGAGCAGAATGATCAACACAGCACGACGGCAGGCAACCCTTAGCCGTGAGGAAGAGTGAATGACCTCGGTGCTCGGGATATTTGCCCGGTTTCCTCAGGCAGGCACAACGAAAACTCGCCTGGCCCGAGAGACAGGATCCAAGGCCGCGGCAGAAATCTATGCCGCGTTTGTACACGACATCATTGATCACGTTTCGGGGCTCGATGACTGTCGGCAGGTGATCGCGATCACTCCGAGCGAACCGTCGGCCATGAATTGGTTTCGAGAAACAGCGGGCGATGGATTTGAACTGGTCTTCCAGTCGGACGGGTGTCTTGGAGGCCGAATCTGTACATTCTTTGCAAGCCAGTTTGAACAGGGCAGGGGACCTGTTGTGGTCATTGGCTCCGACAGCCCGGACCTGCCATTAAGTGACATCAAAGCTGCGTTTCATCTCCTGAGAACCGCCGACTGTGTGATTGGCCCTGCTGCGGATGGTGGATTAACGTTGATCGGCCTGAAACGGCTGCCGCCTCATTTTCTGGACGATGTTCGATGGAGTTCATGGCAAACCCTGAGCGACGTATTGATGGCATGCCGAAAACATCAGCTGCAGATAGAGTTACTTCCCGTCTGGTATGATGTTGATTCACTGGAGAACCTTGGCACGCTGATTTCGCTGCAGCTGGCCGGAGCTGAAAATGCTGCCCCATGTCCGCGCACGATGAACACACTCAGCAAGCTTGGACTGGTTCCGGACGATTCAACCTCAGCAGCGGCAACCTGAACTGAACAAATAGCGACTGACGAAATCCTCATCTCAAGGATCACCACGAGCTCGACAGGCAGAATCTCTCAATTGCCCAAGAAGCAACGCACTGCTGGTAACGTCACTGCAGGATTGGCATGACCACGAATGGAGAAGAGGGCGGGGTGGATAGGACAAACCCAAGCTGTTCCGTATACTGCTGAAACGAAAATGCGATCCGCCCATGGTCCACTGGGAGCGGCGTCTGTCTGGAAGACGGACGCGCTCGACTGGGCGCGGAAACTACAAGCTGATTATGACAAAAGAAGAGTGAGACATGGCCGGCAGTGAAATCAGTCTCGATGGCTCACGCGTGCTCATCGCTGACGACAATGAACAAAACAGAGAACTTCTTGACGCGTATCTCGCTGACCAGAACTACGAGATCATGATGGCAGCCGATGGGAAGGAGACTCTTGCCATCGTCGAATCCAATCCGCCGGATCTGATACTTCTGGATATCATGATGCCTCGAATGAGCGGATATGAAGTCTGCGAGAAACTCAAGAGCGATCCGGAAAAGAGTAGAATTCCGGTATTGATGGTGACGGCGCTGAACGAGATGGGTGACATTGAAAAAGCTGTCAAATCCGGGTGTGACGACTTTCTGACGAAACCTGTTAATCAGCTTGAGCTGAAAACCCGAGTGCGGTCTCTCCTTCGCGTGCGGCACCTGGCTAACGAGCGAGACCGGCTGCTGGCCTACCTGGAAGAAATGGAACAACAGGTTCTTCAATCTAAAGGATGAACTCGGGAGTTTGTGAAACTGTTTCCGACGTTCATCCCGATTTCGTTTACAGATTGAAAACAGATGCCTGCAGCAACCGATCACAAGTTGGCGGTCGAAGAGCCAGTTCGTATTCGGCTGAAGCCACGACGATCACAGCCCTTCTTTGCGGGACATCCGTGGGTATTTGAATCTGCGATCGCCCCCATCAGCCAGGATGTGCTGGGGAAGCTGCAGCCAGGTCAGGCGGTCGAAGTGGTTTCCAATGAAGGTCATTTCGTTGCACATGGCCTGTGGAATTCAAACAGTGGCATTCGCATTCGGCTTTATTCCTGGAAAGCAGCCGTCCCGTTCAGCGAAGAGCTTCTTGCTGATCGAATCCAACGTGCGGTCAGACGTCGAGCAACGAACTTTGATCTGACGAGCCACATCACCGGCTGCCGACTGATCTTCAGTGAAGCTGACCTGTTGTCCGGATTAATCGTTGACAAATACGGTGACTTCCTGCTTGTACAGTTCACCAGTCTGGCGCTTTATCAGCGACAGAGAATGATTGTGGATATTCTGGATCAGCTGTTGAAACCAAAGGGAATCTGGCTGCGAACAGAACGCGGGATGCGAGAAGCGGAGGGCCTGGAGGTCTCAGACGGACTGGTGCGGGGAGAAAGACCTCCACAACCGGTTTATATTGAGGAAAACGAGCTGCGGTTCAGCGTGGATGTTCAGGAAGGTCAGAAGACCGGGTGCTATCTTGACCAGCGAGAAAATCGCGCAGTGGCAGCCAAATACGTCAAAGGACGGAAGGTGCTGGACGCATTCTGCTTCAGTGGCGGATTCGGAATTACTGCGGCGAAACATGGCGGAGCGGAATCAGTACTGGGCATTGATTCTTCCGAAAGCGCTTTGAGTCTTGCAAAATCCAACGCTCAGGCAAATGCGGTCGATGGACTCTGCGAGTACATCCGAGGTGACGTGCAGAAGACGCTCAAAGAGCTGGAAGAGCAGGGCAGCCGCTTTGGCGCTGTGATCCTTGATCCACCCCGCATGGCAAGAACACGTGGGGGACTCAAGCGCGCTCTCAAGGGCTATCAGAAGCTGAATCTGTCAGGACTGAAAGTTCTCGAACCTGACGGGATCCTCGTTACCTGCAGCTGTTCCGGACTTGTCTCCGCTGAGCAGTTTAAAGCAATGCTCAATGAGGTTTCGCGGATTTCAGGAAGACAGATTCAGATCCTGGAACAGCGCGGACAGCCGTGCGATCATCCTGTCTCTGTCACGTGTCCCGAAACAGAATACCTGAAGGTGCTCATCTGCCGAGTCGAATAAAAGAGCGAGGTGAAGCCCGTCTCAGTTTCCCGGTTCACCATGGGCGGAGAGAACATCGAGCAGCTGTTTGAGTCCATGCTGACGATCGATTTCGTAGTAACCGCTGTGATAGTGAACGATCTTTCCGGCGGGAGAAATCACTACCCAGAGAGGAAGTTCGGCACCCATGTCGCGAGGATCGCCAAGTTCGCGGAGCAGCGAACCATCGTCGTAGCCGATTGGATAATTGAGGTTCATGAATTCAACCAGCTTCCGCGCGGCCCGGCGACCTGCGGACGACTGTTCTGCTGCAAGCAAAGAAGAGTTTGTCGAAACGCCGATCACACTGACATTTTTTTCTTTTTCCCGGCTGTAAAGAAATTCAAGATACCCGACCTGCCCATAAGGCTCAGTGAGTGGTCTGTCGCTGTACGACCAAAAATGAAGCACAACGGTTTTGCCCTTCAACTCGCCTGACTGAAGGCTACCACCCGAAATCAGGTTCAGAGAGAACTCCGGGGAAGGCTTGTTCATCAGCTGACCCTGACGTTTTTCTGAAGTATCAACGCGCCGTTGCTGCAGCTTCAGGTCTTTTTCAATCCGAAGAACAAACTCCTGTAAAGGGGTGCCCATGGCCAGTCGATTCAGTTCGGGCAGAAACGTCAAGGCATCGCTGACCTGCCGAGAGGACAATCCAGTCTGCTGAGTGTCAGCGCGGCGATTCAGCGCTCGCTGCAGTTCCGTCAGCTTCGCGAAAAGTTGCCCTACGGTCGCCGGATCGTTCACCGCACGCCGGGCCGTTTGAGTCAGGGCGAGTTCAAATCGATCTCCCTGTCCCATGAACACGTCCTGAACTGCACTCATCAGCAGGCCGGAATCACTGACCGTCAGCTGTTGTTTTCGCCCTCGGCGTTCACTGGCAGAGATTTTCCACGACAATTCCCTGCCGGCACCGGAGCTTTTTTCGAGCACGGTGTATGTCCAGCCATCCTTAGCCCACTCGGTCTCGGAGTTGAGGTCGTCCGGCAGGGACAACGAAAGAGGTGGCAATGGCAGACTGTAAACATTTCCGTCAAAAGTATAGAGGAGATGAGGACTTGGACCGGCAGCACTATGAACCGTTCCAAAACATTCCGGCCATGAACAGCCATCACGCTCATGGTCCATCACAACGAAGAAGTCTCGATTGCCGCCATCACCAAACAGCAGGACTTCAAATCTCCTGAGGATCTGTTGTTCACCTGTTCGAGACGGCTGCGAAAGCACGCCCGCAAACTGAATCTCTCTGAATTCGTCGGCTGACAGACACGCACGGTTTCCGAGAGCCAGACATAAGGTCAGGAGCAAGGTCTTGAAGTTCATCAGTAGGAGTCCTGGGGAGATTGCTTTCGGCGGACTATCTCACATTATGGGAACACTGGCAATCTTGGAAATCAGCGTCGTGACCCTCCGGATTTGCTCACCGTCTGAGCGGAATTCGCCTGTTCAGAATGTGGCTCAGTGTTCACAGAGACGGAAGTCGATCTTTGAACCAGCGTGGAATCCGTAGCAAAAACCGACGAATGCCAACGATTTGACCTTCGCATCAGATTCAGTAAATCGCTTATACTGGTCACCTGGTGACAGGACTGCGACAGGTCGGAAACGGTTCTCTGATCTATTGGAAACTCAGACAGCACGTCACAGTATCAGGATGCTTCGTACAAATAGCCAGAGCCCATCGTTTCAGATGCGAAGCTCCGGCAAATCAGCGTCGCTCATGGTCGTCTACCGTCAAGGCCGTGCGGCGCGAGAGCAACAAAATCAGGCCAGGACTCAGCTCGGGAGAATCGTCATGTCCGAAGGACAGATCACCATTGGGAACTATGAACTTCGGAATTGCGTCGCATCCGGCTCCAGTACTCAGATCTGGGAGGTCAGCCAGCCGGGATCTCCCATGCAGCTTGCCATGAAACTGCTGTTGGACGATGCGTTGAAAGATGCCAACGAGAAGAGCATCCTGAAGCATGAATTCAAAGTAGGCAAGTCGCTTGAGCACCCGTGTTTCCTGAGATTCCATGAAATTGAGGTCAACCGTGACCACGGTTTCTTCACCATGGACTTCTATCGGTCGCCCAGCCTGAAGACTCACATCACGACGGGTCTTCCGGCAATTCAATCGAGCTTCAAGAAGCTGGCAGAATCACTGGCCCAGGCATTCTTCTACATGCATGAATCCGGTTGGCTTCATCGAGACATCAAGCCCGACAACATCCTTGTCAACAAGACGGGCGAAGTGCGAGTCATTGACTTCTCACTGACGACTCGGGTGCTGGGTGGTCTTGGGAAGCTGTTCGCCGGAAAACAAAAGGCCATTCAGGGAACACGAACGTATATTGCCCCGGAAACGATTCTGAAAAAACCACCGACGCAACAGACGGACATCTACAGTCTGGGGGTCACGTTTTTTGAAGTTCTGACCGGCCAGCCACCGTTCGCCGGCGACTCCCCAAATGCGCTTCTGAAGAAACATCTGGGAGAAGATCCTGTCGGCCCGTCGATCATGAACGCCAATGTGACCAAGGAACTGGATCGCGTAATCCTGCAGATGCTGGAAAAGAATCCGGCGAAACGATTCGGCAGCATGCAGGAACTCGAATCAGCGTTAAGGAATATCAGGTGCTTCGAGGAAGACCCGCTGACGCTTTTCGAACGCAAACAGCAGGAAGCTCGGGATTCAATGTCACAGTCAATTGACCGCCGTCTGGACAGCCGTGCAGATGCCGAGCGAACGGCAAAGGGTATCGCCGCCCCGGCAAAACCGCAGGCAAAACGCCGCGTCAGCGAAGCCGTTTTGCGGGAAGAGGAAGAACGAAAGCGAAAAGAAGAAGCCAAAAAGCAACAGGCAGCAATGCCTGCTGGCATGCAATACCCACCGGGCATGCCGATGCCGGGCATGCCAATGCAACCTGGAATGATGTATCCCGGCATGATGTACCCTGGCATGCCAATGCCGCCAGGAATGGGTTATCCCGGGATGCCGATGCCGGGCATGCCAATGCCGCCCGGAGCAGCT
>JAGQPY010000369.1 GCA_020426485.1 Planctomycetaceae bacterium | reverse complement strand
CGACTGTGTATTCCTTGTCCGGCACAGCCGGACCTGCGTTTAACTGCCGGGCTCAGTGAAACATTGGGAAGTTCTACGAACGTCTGACTCATGCGTGATCGATGAGTGGCGTCGGGAGTGGAGAAAAAGCAACAGAAACGCCTGGTCGGGCTGCGCCGAGCCCTTGCCGACTCAACGGCGAACACCTATCGTTGCCGCCCGATACGCGGCGACCACAGGGGAATTCTGACGGCAGTAAATTTCCTTCCGGTTCCGTCACGTAGAATGAACAAAGAACCTTGTTGACGCGGTGTGGAACAGCCCGACAAGCTATTCCAGTCACCACATTTGTAGGGCAGGCTCCCGCCTGCCGAACCCTGCTCGCGGGTCATAATTACAGTGCCTGAAGTCAAGCGGCGGAGTTTGTTGAGGTGCAGCGGCGGGCGGGAGCCTGCACTACGGTCGACGGTCAGTATCTTGTCCGGCACAGTCGGACCTACAGTCAAATTCAGAACAAAGCGACCAGCGGGAGCGTCTCGGCGATAGAGGGTATCTACCTTAAGTCGCTGACCACGCCCCTTGGGTCAAGGGCGAAGCCCTTGTGAGCCCGGAACCTTAAATCGGAGTCAAATATGGCAGACTGGTTGGATCGCTTCGTTGAAGACGGGACCCTGGGCGAATCGCAGCTGGAAGAAGCTCGATCGATGGCCGCCAGCCTGGGCATCACACCGGAAGATGCTCTGGTCAAACTGGGCTACATGAACAGCGCGGACCTCGGTCGAGCTCAGGCGGCCGCCCTGCACTACGAATTTATCGATCTGGAAGGTGTGCAGATCCCCAACAGCGTCATTGAGCTGATCAGCGAATCCATTGCTCGTGAAAACATTGTCATTGCAACGGGTGTCGAAGGTGATGCCATCGTGGTGGCAATGCACAATCCCAACAACATTGACGTTCTGGACAAGCTGCGTTTTTTGCTCAACAGAGACGTCAAGGTGGTGATGGCCGCGATGGAAGCCATTCAGGGAGCCATCAACCGGCATTATGGCCAGACGGAGACCGAATCTGTTGACACGATGATTTCGGAATTCACCGAAAAAACCATCGAATTCTCCGATACGGAAGCTCAGACCGCCATCAAAGGCGAAGAAGACGAATCAGCTCCCATCATCCGCCTGGCCAACCTGATCATCAGCGAAGCCATGCAGATGCGGGCCAGTGATATCCACATTGAGCCCTTCGAAGACCGTGTCCGGATTCGTTACAGAATCGACGGTTCGCTGATCGAACGAGATAGTCCCCCCAAACGCCTGCAAAGTGCCCTGCTTTCCCGCTTGAAGATCATGGCGAACATGGACATCGCCGAAAAGCGGCGTCCGCAGGACGGGCGCATCAAGACTCGCATGGGGGCGAAGGAATTTGACCTGCGAGTCAGCATTTTGCCGACGAACCACGGTCAGGCGGTGGTCATGCGGATTCTGGACCGCGACAACATCAAGATCGGCATCCGCAATCTGGGGTTCAGCGATGAAAATTACCGGACGTTCCAGAACATCATCCGGCGGCCCAACGGTATCTTTTTGGTGACAGGGCCGACGGGATCGGGAAAAACAACCACACTGTATTCCGCCTTGGGTGAACTGAACCGGCCGGACCGGAAGATCATCACGGCGGAAGACCCAGTGGAGTACTACCTGCCGGGGATCAATCAGGTGGAGGTGAAGCATGCGATTGGCCTGGACTTCGCAAAAATTATCAAAGCAATGTTGCGTCAGGCACCGAACGTGATTCTTGTGGGAGAAATCCGAGATACAGAAACTGGGGAGATGGCTGTACAGGCCAGCCTGACTGGACACTTGGTTTTCAGTACACTCCACACGAACGATGCGCCCGGATCTATTACACGTCTGATTGACATGGGAGTGCAGCCGTTTCTGGTGGCGTCGTCTCTGATGGCGGTGATGGCTCAGCGTTTGGTGCGGGTGGTTTGCAAGAAATGCACGGAGTCCTATACGCCGACGGCGGAGGAAATTGACTATCACCAGATCACGCCGGAAGAGTTGCGTTCCAGCAAATGGGTGAAGGGTCGTGGCTGTAATGCGTGCCAGCACACCGGTTTTTCCGGGCGGCGGGCTGTGTTCGAATTGATGACAATGAATTCGACTCTGCGTGAAATGGCGTTTAACAGTGAGCCTTCTCAGAACATTCGCCGCCAGGCTCGACTGTTTGGGATGCGGACGTTGGTGGACGATGCGAAGGACAAGGCGATGGCAGGTCTGACGACATTGTCGGAGGTTTACAAGTTGTCCAAGGGAGGTCACTGATCCTTCCAAATGGACCGGAATCTGGATTTCGTGGAGTCAGGCGAGAACAATAGCGGTGTCCGGCGGAAAGCGGCCGGGCATCCTGTCTTGAAGCCCTTCTGATGCACAAACGCTGTCGTGTTGCGACGTCATGTTCCTGTGACAGGTCGTGCAGCGCTCAGTGAATCTTTGTTGCGGATTTCATTCTCCTCCTGAATCACGGAACACGGATGTTGTTGTTTTACTTGCACCGGTTTCGGTCGTGCTGACAGCGCGGCGGAGGTCGGTGTGACATCATTTGTGCTTCTTCGTCAGCCGGGCTCCGGATGGGGTTTTCAGGATGGCGTTCGTCACCGGGAGTTTTGAATGACACGACAGATTCAGATCGACAAGCTGCTGGAAACCGTTGTTCGTGAACGGGTCAGCGACCTGCACATTACGGTGGGGCAGCCCCCTGTCGTTCGCCGCGGCGGCCATATGGTGCGTCTGGAAACAAAGAGTCTGGAGAAAGAAGACACCACGGCGTTGATGAAAAGTATCACGCCGGAGCGAAATCAGCAGCAGCTGCAGGAACGCGGCGGGACCGACTTCGGTTTTGCTTTTGGTGACAAAGCTCGATTTCGAGTGTCCGTGTTCAAACAGCGCGGGATGATCGGGATGGTGCTGCGGCGAATCCCGAACGAGTTTCTGACGTTCGAACAACTGGGACTGCCGCCGGTTGTGCGAGAACTGATTCAGCGGCCGCGAGGTCTGTTTCTGGTGACGGGGCCGACGGGATCCGGCAAGACAACCAGTCTGGCCAGTATGATTAACTGGATGAATCACAATCTGGATCATCACATCATCACGATGGAAGATCCCATTGAGTACTACCACGACCACCACAAGTCGACGATCAATCAGCGTGAAATTGGTGTCGACTGTCCATCGTTCCCGGAAGCTCTGCGAGGTGCTCTGCGACAGGACCCGGACGCGATTCTGGTCGGCGAAATGCGAGACCTGGAAACCATTGAAGCGGCGATCACCGCGGCGGAAACCGGGCACGTGGTGTTTGGAACTCTGCACACCACAGGGGCTCAGGGGACGGTTGACCGAATCATTGACGTGTTCCCGACCAACCAGCAGGAACAGATTCGAACTCAGCTGGCCAACGGCATCATCGGCATTCTGTCTCAGGCTCTGCTGCCTCGAAAACCCAAAGGTCTGGTGGCGGCTTACGAGATGCTGGTGGTTACCAGCGCGATCAGTAACCTGATTCGTGAAGGTAAGACGTTCCGAATTAACTCGTCCATACAGACGGGCCGCAAGTTCGGCATGATTCTGTTGGACGATTCGTTGTTCAACCTGTGGAAGAACGGCCTGTGCGAAGAAAAAGACGTGATCATGAAGTCCAATAATCCGGGCGAACTGCGAGCCCGAATCGAACGCGCCAAGAAGGGCGTGTTCGATGACGACCCCGATGATGAGGATGATGAATAGCAGTTTAAGTTTTCGGTGTTCAGTGTTCAGTTTTCAGACTGAATACCGAAAGGCAATCCGCCTGATTCCGCATGTGTTGTCAGCGGATTGATGGACAGGTCGCGTGATGGTGATGAATTCTGAACACTGAAAACCGAACACTGAAAACGTACTATGGCCCAACGTAAGCTCGGACAGATCCTGGTTGACCTTGGTCATCTGACAGACGACCAGCTTTGGGATGTTCTGGAAGAACAGAAACAAAGTTCGGGGCTGATCGGTCAGGTGGCCGTGCGCATGGGCTTTGTGACCGAAGCTCAGGTCACCGAAGCTCTGGCCGAACAGTGGGGCATGCCCATTATCAGTCTGGCCGAAACCAATATTCCGCCCAACGTGCTGGAAATGGTTCCGCAGACCATGGCCGAGATCTACAAGATCATGCCGGTGTCGCTGAAGAACGATGTTCTGACGGTGGCCATGGCCGATCCTCAAAACGTGGCGGCTCTGGACGATCTGCGAAACTTTCTGGGGGCCGAAATCCGTGGTGCGGTCTCCAGTCTGGCCGACGTCGAAGCAGCGATTGCTCGGTACTACGCCGACCGCCCGGAAAGCATCGAAGACGTCGTGGCCGAACTGGCCAACGAAGATGACGACAATCGAGGCCCCAAGGGGTACGACCTGGCATCGGAAGAGGAAATGTCTGATGCTGCTCCCATCAAGAAACTGCTGAACATGGTGATTCTGCTGGCGATCCGCGATCAGGCCAGCGACATTCACTTTGAGCCCTTCGAAGACGAATTCAAAATTCGAGTCAAAGCGGACGGCATTCTGTACGAAATGGTTCCGCCGCCGCGTCACCTGGCCAACGCCATCGTCTCTCGTATCAAGGTCATGTCCGATCTGGACATCGCCGAACGCCGTCTGCCTCAGGACGGTCGAATCGAACTGAACGTCGGCGGAAACCAGGTGGACCTGCGAGTCAGCGTGCTGCCGGTGTTGTTTGGTGAAGCCGTGGTTATGCGAGTTCTGGACAGAACCGTCGTGGCTCTGGACCTGAACAAGATCGGCATGGACCCGACAACGCTCAGCCGCTTCCGTCGCATGATCGAACTGCCCAACGGTATTGTGCTGGTGACCGGGCCGACGGGTTCCGGAAAAACGACCACCCTGTATTCGGCTCTGAACGAACTGAATGATATTTCGACCAAGGTCATCACCAGCGAAGACCCGATCGAATACGACATCGAAGGCATTACTCAGTGTCCGGTCAATCCGGACATCGGCGTGACGTTTGCCGCGATCCTGCGAGGCATTCTGCGGCACGATCCGGACAAGATTCTGGTGGGTGAAATTCGAGACTACGAGACGGGCGAAATTGCCGTGCAGAGTGCTCTGACGGGCCACCTTGTGTTCAGCACGCTGCACACCAACGACGCTCCGACGGCGATTACTCGACTGCGCGACATGGGTGTTCCTGCGTTTCTGATCACGGCCACCGTGGAAGGCATTCTGGCTCAGCGGCTGGTACGCCGCATCTGCTCCGAATGTCGGACCGTGTTCGATCCGTCGGATGAGCTGCTGCTGGAACTCCAGCTGCCCCTGGAGACGGCTCGCAAATACAAGTTCTATTACGGCAAAGGCTGCGGTCGTTGTAACAACAGTGGTTACAAAGGACGCGTCGGAATTTATGAGCTGCTGACGGTCACGGACGAAATTCGGGACTGCGTGGCGGCGGAACAGTCGGCCGATGAAATTCGCGATGTGGCTCGCAACCAGGGCATGACAACTCTGCGAGAATCCGGGTTGAAACTGATCTTCGACGGCATCACCACCATCGACGAAGTGGTGCGTGAAACCGTCATGGAAGATGTCGAATAGCGAGGGCTTCGCCCTTGATCCGGTGGCGTGGGAACGTTGTTGGGGTGGCTGTTGGCCAGCGCCGAGACGCTCCCGTTGGTCGCTGTGTCGCTCGGGAACGGTCGGAGGTGAAGTCTCTGCAGGTCAGTATTCGTCGGTCAGACTTCCGCACACACAGTTCGTTTAACCCGATGCCGCAGGCGAGGCCGATCGCTGGCGGGACGTACCGAATCGCATGCTTCCTCGCC